>NZ_CP092480.1:3632500-3930133 GCF_022429645.1 Lutibacter sp. A80 | reverse complement strand
CCTATTTTAAGTACTATTTGTGGTTAATCTGTTGCAATTTTAGAGCGAACTCTACTTATTTTTTGGTTGTACAAAAATGTGAATATTTTTTAGCATAAAAAAATAAAACATCTATTGATTATTAACTTTTTTTTACGTAAATAACCTTTTTATAAATATACAATAATGATTTCAGATAAAATAGAATTTAGAGTAAGATATGGTGAAACAGATCAAATGAGTTATGCCTACCATGGAAATTATGCAGCTTATTTTGAAATGGGACGTACCGAATGGCTTAGAAAACTGGGCGTATCATACAAACAAATGGAAAAAGATGGTATTATGTTACCTGTAATAAATTTAAATACATTTTATTTAAAACCCGCAAAATATGATGATGTTTTAACGCTAAAAACAACTTTAGCTAAAATGCCAACAGCTAGAATTGAATTTAAATTTGAAATAACAAATAATAAAAATGAATTGTTAACAACTGCAACTGCTGTTTTAGTTTTTGTAAATATGAAAACAAATAGACCTACTCGTATTCCTAAATACTTATTAGATAAAATAAACTCTATGGTGTAACTTCTTTAATTTTTAAACAACGTAAATCTAAAAACAATTGTTGCACTTTAGATGCATTCTTTTTTCTAACAGAAATTAGAAAATCGCAATTCAACTCCATTTTTTGATTTATTATTGAAAGGTTTTGCTCTTTAACAATCCGCATAACCTTATTCATATCTTTATATTCAAAAATAAGTTGATAAAAAACATCTATCGTTTTTTTTACAATTACAGCTTCTTCTAAAATTAATTTAGCTGTAGTTTTATAAGCACTAATTAAACCTCCAACACCTAGTTTAGTACCCCCAAAATAGCGTACAATTACAACTAAAACATTGGTAAGGTCTTTAGATAAAATTTGTCCATAAATAGGTTGTCCTGCCGAATTATTGGGCTCTCCATCATCATTAGCTCTATAACTAACCTCTTCAATACCAATTTGCCAAGCATAACACCAATGCCGAGCTGCATGGTGTTTTTTCTTTAACTCATCAATATGTTTTTTTGCATCTTCTTCAGAAATAATTGGATAAACATAACCAATAAATTTACTCCCTTTTTCTTTATAAAGAGCATCTCCAACAGCAACTTCAATAGTTTTGTATGTATCTTTTTCTAAATCCATAAGTATTTTGAACTACAAATATATCAAAAGCATTTTTCTAATTTTAAATTTTAAAATGAATATATTTGAATATAAAATCATAGACTTATGAAAAACCTACCTTTAGCATTACTTCTAATAATTTCAATTATTTCTTGCAACGAAAAAACTTCTGATAAAAATATTGAAGCTACAAAAGATCCTAACAGTTTTGCAATTGTAATTCACGGAGGTGCTGGCGGAATAAAACCTGAATATTTTACAAAAGCTCAGCAAGAAGCTTACACGCAAAAATTAGAAGAGGCTTTAAATGCAGGATATACAGTTTTAGATAATGGAGGAATTTCGTTAGACGCTATACAAGCAGCAATTAATATTATGGAAGACTCTCCATTGTTTAACGCAGGCAAAGGAGCCGTTTATAACAGCGATGGCAATCAAGAAATGGATGCCGCTATTATGGATGGAAATACTTTAAATGCAGGAGCTGTTGCTGGAATTAACCATATTAAAAATCCAATATTAGCAGCACGTATAGTTATGGATAGCTCTAAACATGTATTGCTTTCTGGAAAAGGAGCTGAAATTATGGCTAAAAAATACGGTATTGAAATGGTTGATAGTTCCTATTTTTTTACTGAAAAAAGAATGAATCAATTGAAGAAATTACAAGGAAAAACTACAACAACACTCGACCATACTGCTTTCTTAATTAAAAATGAATTAATAGATGACCATAAATATGGAACTGTTGGCGCAGTAGCAATTGATAAAAATGGAAACATTGCAGCAGGAACCTCAACTGGTGGAATGACTAATAAAAAATACGGGCGTATTGGTGATGTACCTATTATTGGAGCAGGAACTTATGCCAATAACTTAACCTGTGGAATTTCAGCAACAGGTACTGGTGAATACTTTATTAGAACTGTTGCAGCACACGAGGTATCGAACTTAATTAAATTTAAAAAATTCTCTCCAGACAACGCTTTAAACGAAGTTTTATTCAATCAAATTGGACCACTTGGTGGTGAAGGCGGAATGATTTTAATAGATAAACATGGGGATGTTTATTGGGATTTCAATTCGTCTGGAATGTTTAGAGGCTATAAAAAATCAAATGGTGAAAGTAAAATTGCAATGTTTGAAAAAATGAAATAAAAAATTAGATAAAAAGTAAATACATAAAACAAGAATAGTAACTTCGATAAAATGGACTCCTGCCTACTCAGGAAAGACAATGTTGTATAAAAAAACAAAATTTCAGATCCTAAAGTAGTGAAATTCAACATGATGAGATTCTGAAATAAATTCAGCATGACGATATTATTGCATTTCAAGTAATTTTAAAGTTGCTGGTCTATTTATTTTTCCTGTGGGAGTTTTCACAAAATTTTCAACTAAATAAATTTCTTTAGGAATTTCATATTTTGAAAGTGTTTTTAATGCTTTTATTTTTTGGAAAAGTGAACTTTTTAACTTTTCAACTTTCAAACTTTTAGACGCTACTACCACAACCAATTTTTCACCCAAAATAGCATCTGAAAGTCCAGCTAAAAAAAATGGCTCTGAAATTATTTCCGTCAATTTTTCTTCTATTTGCTCTGGAATTAATTTTATTCCTCCAGAATTTATAACAGTATCAAAACGTCCTAACCATTTAAAGGAATTTTCAGAAATTAGCTCCACTAAATCGTTTGTAACTATTACTTCATCAGATACTTTTGGAGCTTCAATAACCAAACAACCTCTTTTATCTGTTGAAATTTTAATGTTTGGGAGTGTATTATAGAAAGAATCCGAAACAAGTTCAGCAGAACGAAGCTTTTCCTCTTTCTCGGTTTCATAAACAATCGTATTTTTTGGTAATGTATTATGATGAGATTTCTCGACTGCGCTCGAAATGACATTTAAATTATTCAATTTTTTAACGGCAATATGTGTTATGGTTTCCGTCATACCATAGGTTCCAAAAACATCCGTTTTTATATGTTTAATTTTAGCTAATAATTCGTTTGAAACAACTCCTCCACCAACAATTAGCTTTTTAATTTTATAAATTTCATCTAAAGAATTATTTAACTGCAGTGGTACCATTGCCGAAAAATCATAATTTTTTTCAATAGATTTTAATGGATTAGAACTTGGAATTACAACATCTATATGCCAACCTAAAATTAGCGCTCTTACCAACATCATCTTTCCTGCAATATAATTAGGAGACATGCATAAAAGTGCTTCTGTGTTTTCTTCTAAATCAAAAAAATTGCCTGTTGCTTTTGCACTATTTATCATATAGTTTTTTTGAAGTTGAATAACTTTTGGCGTTCCTGTTGAACCAGAAGTTTTTACTTCAACATAACTACTTTTATTAAACCATTCTTTAAAAAACGAATACACTTCAATTGAAATTGATTTTGAAAAATCTAATAAAGCTTCAATAGAATTAAAAGATGTATCTTGAAGTTTAAAGCTTTTATGAAAATGCTGTTCACTCATTTTTAACGAATATTACTTTACCAATGCTTAATTAAAATTATATAATAATTTCTTCTTCATTTAACTCAACAGGTTGGCTAATTGTACCAAATAATTTTTCGTTCCAATTTGTCCAACCATATTTTTTTGAAAAAATAAAAAGCACTAATGGATACAACACAAATACTGGTAAAAACATTAAAAAATTTAAAGAAGGCTCCGAAACATCAATTAACAAAGCATCTGTTTGAAAAACTGCCCAATTAGAACTTACCAGCACTGCTGCTACAATATTATTTGCTGCATGAAAACCTAAAGCCAATTCTGTTCCTTCATCCATTAAAGTAAAAATTCCTAAAACCAAACCTGTACCAATGTAATATATCATAATAATCCACCCTAGTTTTTCAACTTCAGGATTTAAACCATGTAATAAACCAAAAATTACCGATGTTAAAATTAAAGCTACAAACGATTTTTTAAACCAAACACCAAAAGCTTGCATTAAGTAGCCCCTAAACAACAACTCTTCTAAACTTGTTTGAATTGGTAAAAAAACTATTGAAATTAAAACTAATACAAGAAATTTAATAGGTTTAAAATTCCAAACATAATCGGTTGGTGACATATAATAATCAACACCTATTAGTAATACACCTATGGCAAACCAAATAAAAAAAGCGTAAAAAAACCGATTCCAATCTACTGTTTTTCTTGATGTAATTATCGTTTTTATTTTACGCTTATGCAATTTAGTAACAAATAAAAACAACAGTACTAATAAAAATAAAAATGGTACTAAATTTGCAAAAAAGTCTAAATTACTCGGTTCTTTTTGCTCCATTTCTTGATACATAATGTCCAATAATTCAGGAAACAATAAATAAATAATAACATTCATTAAAAATGGAAAAGTAACAATTGCTATTGTTATTAAGTAAGCCCACCACGCGTTATTTCCTTTATATGCTTGTTGTAAAAATTTCATTTTAATTTTAATTTTAGTTATAAATTAACCTTCCAATTTTTAGTTAAATTGTAATGCAAATGTCCGTTTTTAACTTCTAACGGACTGTTAAAATTATTAGTAAATAAACTCCCTGTACCTAAACCTTGAGGTATTTTACTATTTAGAGTAAATGTCCATTGCGCTATTGCATTTAACCCAATATTACTTTCTAACGCAGAAGTTATCCACCAACCAATTTGCTGTTTTTCTGCTAATTGTATCCATTGCTCACTCCCTTTAAAGCCACCTACTAAACTCGGTTTTAAAATTATATATTGTGGATTAATTATTTGTAGCAATTCTTGCTTTTTAGTTACATTAAAAACACCTATTAATTCTTCATCTAAAGCAATTGGCAATGGTGTTTTTAAACATAATTCTGCCATTTCATTAATTTGACCTTGTTTAATTGGTTGTTCAATTGAATGAATTTCAAATTCAGAAAGGTATTTTAATTTTTCTAAAGCTTCTTTTGGTTTAAATGCGCCATTAGCATCAACCCTTAATTCTATTTCTTTTGAAGAAAAATCTTTACGAATTCTTTTTAACAAAGACAGTTCTGTTTCAAAATCAATAGCTCCTATTTTCATTTTTATTGTTGAAAATCCTGCTTTTAATTTGTCTTCAATTTGTTGTTTCATAAAAGTTTCACTTCCCATCCAAATTAAACCATTAATATTTATAGCTTCTTTAGTTTCTGTAAATTTAGAAGGAAATAATTGAAACGTATTTTCACTTTTTAATGATAAAAAAGCTTGTTCTAAACCAAATTGAATAGAAGGGAATTCTATTAATTCGGCTAATAATTCATCACTATTTTTATTAATATTTTTACAAAGCCAGTTTAGTTTTTCTTCATAATCTGGTCTATCATCTATACTTAAACCTCTAAATAAACCACATTCTCCAAAACCAATTTTATCTTTATCTACTAATTTTAAAAAAAAAGTTTCCTTCGTTTTTAAAATCCCTCTAGATGTGCCACTAGCCTGTTTAAAATTTAAAATATATTTATGGTAAGTTGCTTTCATTACTTAAGTAAAATTGTAAATTACAAATATTTAAAATAATTATTTATAAAAAAAGAGAAGCTAGTTGCTTCTCTTTTTTTTATAAAATTTGCTAATTTCTAAAAGAAATCTGCTTTATAGCTTCCATTATGTGGTTGATAATCACCAGTAATAATTCTAATCATATCAATTACCCACCATACTCCAAAACCTCCTAATGTTACTATAAAAAGCACATTAATATACCAAGGGTTTCCTAAATACCATTTATGCCCTGCTAAACCACCTAAAAAGATACCTAATAACAATGCTATTCCTTGACTTTTTTGAGAACTTGCAGCAGCTGGTGATACTAATGCCTCTGAACTTGAATCGTTTGAAATTTCTGTCGCATTTGTTGTAACAGTTCTTTTAACAGGAAAAGAAGCATAGCTAAAACTTGTAACTAATAATAGAGCTACTAAAGATAAAATAATTTTTAATTTCATAACTTTTAATTTTAAATTTGTGCTCAAATCTAATGAAAAATGTTTAAAAAAAACAGCCACTTTATTGTTATTTTAACCTTTTTGCTTGTTAGCAAAATCATTTTTGCACAGCAAGAACAAGAATATTTAGGCGTTATAAAACTAAATGACTCATCTTTTATATCTTACCAATTAAATTTGGTAGAAAACGATAACTTTATTTCTGGTTATTCAATTACCGATATTGGCGGCGAGCACGAAACTAAATCAAACATAGTTGGTGAATATAATTCAAAAAACAATTTACTTTCGTTTAAAGAAGTAGGAATTATTTATACTAAATCTGAAGTTTCTGATTACGATTTTTGCTATATAAATTTTAATGGGAAAATGAAAACCCTAAATTCTAAAAAAAATATTGAGGGTAAATTTGTAGGGCTTTATAATGATGGGACTAACTGTATAAATGGTGAAATTAAACTAAGAAACATTCAAAAAATAGAGAAGAAAGCTAAAAAAATTGATAAACTAATTAAAAAATCAAAACACGTAGAAGAATCTATTAAGTCTAGCGTAAGTGTTACACAAACTTTAGATTCCTTAAAAATGAATATTTTAAAACCCAACCAAAATTTAACCATGTTTTCAACTTCTTCGCAACTTAATTTAAACATTTATGATGCTGGTAAAATTGATGGTGATAAAATTAATATTTATGTTAATGGTGCTATTTTTCTTAGAAACTATGTAGTTGATAAAGACATAAAAAAGTTAATAATTCCTTTAAATTCAGAATCAACTACAATTGATGTTTTAGCTATAAACACAGGTACAATATCTCCAAACACTGCTAAAATAGAAATTATTGATCAAGAGAACACTATTAATACTTTAACACGTTTAAAAACAGGGGAAAAAACTTCTATTACCGTTATAAAAAATTAATTACTATTCTTTTTTAGAAGAAATAAACCTCCTCCTAATAACACAACGGCCAGTCCAACATAAACATAACCGAGCTCTTTTTCTGAATTGTTAGATAAATCAACTTGTAGATCTAAAACTTCAATTGATGTTGAATTTTCGCTTACTTTATTAAGACCAAAGTAACCTACACCCAAACTTAAAACAATTAAAAAAATTCCAATAATTTTACGAGTACCCATATTTGTATATTACAATTAGTTTAAATTTTTAAATTACCACCTATTGGCAATAAATACAACTCTTTTTTAGCCTTGGCAAACTTCTCAAACGCTTCTTTATGGTCTATTTTAATATATCCAAACGTATCAAAATGAACACCTAAAACTTTACTGCAATTTAAAAATGAACTTGCTTTAATCGCTTCTTTTATACCCATTGTAAAATTATCTCCAACTGGTAAAATTGCTAAATCTAGTTCTCCAATAGTATCTGGAATTAATTTCATATCGTAGGTTAAAGCAGTATCTCCAGAAATATACAATCTATGATTCTGTGTTTCTATTACAAACCCTCCTGGCTGTCCTCCATAAGTTCCATCAGGAAAAGAACTGGAATGTATAGCATTTGTATAATATACAGTTCCAAAATCAAAAGTCCATTTTCCACCATGATTCATCGGGTGACCCTGAATTCCTTTAGCTTCAAAATACGAAACAATTTCAAAATTAGAAATTACTTTTGCTCCGGTTCTTTTTGCTATTGCTTCAACATCTAAAATATGATCTTGATGCGCATGCGTAACTAAAATATAATCTGCTTGTAATTTATTTATATCTATTTCTTTTGCTAATTCATTACCTGTAATAAACGGGTCAACTAACAAGGTTTTATCTTTGGTTTCTATACTTAAAGTTGCGTGTCCTAAATAAGTAATCTTCATAATATTTATGTTTTAGTGGTTACTGCAATTTAATGAATTTTATTCAAAAAAAAGAACCACAAAAAAATTAATTTTGTGGTTCAAAACAAATAAAAAGTATCTAATACTATTATAAAAATAGTTAAAATTGATATTTAATATAGCTTGTAAAATTTCTACCCGGTTCATAAATTTTACCTGAAAGTACATTTGAATTTTGGTACGAAAAGTTTAAATGTTCATAATAACTTTTATCAAAAATATTTAACACAGCAAAGCCAATTGAAACATTTTCAAAAGGACTGTAACCTGCTCTAAAATCAAGTGTTCCAAAACCTGGAGTTTCTTCTTCCATAAAAGTTGTAGAAATACGATCTTGACCTCCTACCAATCTAGAACTAAGTGCCATCCAATATTTTTCGGCTTCATATTTTGCTCCTAAATTTGCCATAAATGGTGGAATATGAGCCAAAGGCTCGTCAAAATCTTTATTTTCGCCCTGAGTATAAGAAATATTAGAAGTAAAAGTTACCCTTTCTGATGCCTTTACATTAAACGTAAATTCCACACCTGTTTGAGACGCTTTATCTAAATTAATAAATTGTTTAGCCGTTACAGGTGGTACTGTTGACATAAATTTTCTTGGAATTGAAGTATTTACTATGGCTGAAATATAATTTTTTAAGAAAGAGTGAAATACAGAAGCTCCAATTTGAATAGTTTCAAAGTTTTTTAAAAAAGATAGTTCTATTTGATTGTTAATTTCTGGTTTTAAATTTGGGTTTCCAACATATTCATAAGGATCTACACCTACATTAAAATGATTTATATAACGTTCTATCATAGAAGCTGTTCTAACACCTCTACCAATTGCCAATTGTGTTTGAAATCCGTTTTTTCTATACTTAATTGAAGCATTTGCACTTATATTTACTTCTGTTTCATCTTCAATATTTCCGCCATACAATGCTTCAAAATCTGAAGCTGGATCATCTAATGAAGTTGAAATAAAATCAGCCCTAATTCCTGTTGTAATACTTGTATAATTTGAAATTTTATAATTTCCTTCAGCAAAAACACCAATATCATTCAAACTTGCATCTTGCCAAATTTTATCCACAAAGGTTTTTGGAGTTGCCAACGTAGTACCATTCATTACTTTTACAATACGTGTTCTATCTCCTGCTCTTTCAATTAAATTTGCATCTACCCCTGTATAAATTATGGTATTTTTAGAAGGCGACAAAATCAATTCTATTTTACCACCTGTTGTCCAAGCTTCTACTGGCGAACTAGCTTCTGTGGTAGCAAAACTAGGACGTCCTTCATTGGTCATTAAATGATCTACATACGAATGAAATACTTTTACGGAAAAGCTCGTTATTTTTTCTGAAATCTGATTTATTTTATAATCAATTCCTGCTAAAAAACTATCGTCATAAGGTGAATCCATTGGTAATCCAGCATGACTTATATCGCTACCAAAAGATTGTCTCCAACTAAATTTTAAGCGTTGTTTTTCAGTTGGATTAATTCCTACTTTTAATGAATAGTCTGTTGTTTTAAATGAAGCTGGAACTTTTGTTCCATTCCCATCTTTATAATCTCCAAAATCTCTATAAGAGCCATTTAAGTATAAATCAAACTTATCTGTTACATACAATGCAGATGCACCAGTAACTAAATTATTTCCATTAGATTCATACCCTCCTTCAACACTTCCATGGAATCCCTGTTGCCCTTTAATTGGATTTTTAGAAACTAAATTAATTACGCCTCCAAAATTTTGACCAAAACGCACAGTAAAAGGTCCTTTTATAATTTCTATTTTTTCAATTTCTTCAGGAATTACGTGTGTTGTTATTGGATCCATTCTATTTGGACAAGCGTTTAACACTTTCATACCTCCATCATATTGAATATTCAATTGTTCGTATTTAAAAGACCTAAATACTGGTTCTGAGGCATAAGCTCCTTTCTTTGTAATTCCAAATCCATTGATTTCTTTAAATAAATGCCCTACACTTCTAGGCTGACTAATTCTTTTTTCAGTATCATTTATAACAGTTGATTGGGATATATTTTGCAATGGATTAGCGGCCACCAATATTTCATTTAACTCAATTTGAGCTATTTGTAACTTTATAAGCATTGGATTACTCAATATAATAATCTCTGGTTTGTAACTTATATGAGTAACTTCTAATTTATCTCCAATTTCAGCATTTACAGTAAATTCACCTGCTTTATTTGTTAATGTAGCTGTATTAGTTTTTAATACTTTTACCGTTGCAAATTCAATTGGATTTCCAGTTTTTTCATCAACTATTGTTCCTGAAACTTTTGAAGTTTGAGCAAAAGAAAACGTTGATATCAATACAATAATTAATAATATTTTATTTTTCATTATTATTTTAAATAAGTTTTTTTTATCATAAATTTTACCATAACAAACTCAATACAAATAATTTAAATATTATTTATAACAAGCTATTACAATAAATACATTTAGTATATAAAGCCATATTAAAAACTAACTTATAAATGCCATTATTAATAATATAACACCTATGTATTAGTTTTTATTAGTTAAAGTTTGTGAAATTAGCCCAATACTTGTGGTGGTTTAAAATCCGATTTAAAAAAATCTTGTGAAGAAATATAAATACAATAGTTAGTAATAGTAAGCAGTTGTTTTTGCTGAATAAATTGATAGGTAAATTGATCTAAAGTTGTTATCGGATAATCATCAAAATTAATTTGAGGTACAGTAGATTTATGATCGTGGTTTGTATGGTTTACTTCCTTAAGTTGCTTTTTTAAATAACATTTACCGTTACACTCTAAATAAGGCTTGTCTTTATTTTCACAAAGTTCCGCTGCAATATAATCGTAATTGGCATAATAATTTATTATTGGCATAACTGGGCGTATCATAGCCAATAAATAAAGTAAATAAAAAAATATACCTAAAAACTGATTTTTCATATAATTAAACAGTGAAAGGCAAATATATCTTATCTATCTTGTAGCTTCTGTAATAATTATTACTCATAATTAATTACACTATTAAACCTATTCCAAATAATAAAGAAAATATAAATGTAGTAATTGCCAATTTTTTTAATTCTGGATCTAATAATTTTGGACTTCTATTTCTGTAAACTACTTTAAAATGCTTTATAATTGGAAAAAGTGTTAATAAAAATAAAAATTGAAAAGGCGATTTATAATGTATAATTGAATATAATATTGCGAATAAATAAGGAATAACTAATAAATAATAATGATAATATTTTGCATAATCACTCCCCATTTTCACCACCAATGTGCGTTTTCCAGATTTAATATCTGAAGCTCTATCTCTCATGTTATTTAGATTTAGCACACCAATACTTAATGAACCAATAGAAATAGCAGGTAATAAAATTGTAATATTTAATTCTTTCGAATACAAATAGTAACTACCAATTACACTAAGCAAACCAAAAAATAAAAAAACAAACAAATCTCCAAATCCACTATAACCATAAGCTTTTTTACCTACTGTATATTTAATAGCAGCAACAATACTAAGCAAACCTAATATAAAAAAGATAAATAAATTTAAAAAATCTTCTTTTCCAAATGCCCTATAAATTAAATAAACAGCAATTATAAAAGTAATTATTACAGATATTTTAATAGCATTTAGCATTTGATTTGGACTAATTGCTCCACTTTGTATGGCACGTTCTGGTCCTATTCTATCTTTATTATCAGTTCCTTTAACACCATCTCCATAATCGTTTGCAAAATTTGAAATAATTTGAAACCCTGTAGTTGTTAACAGAGCTAACACACATATTTCCCAATTAAAAACTCCTTTAGATGCAGCTATAAAACTTCCTACAATTATTCCTGAAACCGATAAGGGTAAAGTTCTTAAACGCGCTGCTTCAATATAACTTTTTACATCCATTTTTCTACTGATGTTTCTGATTTATACAATATAAAATTATACATTTCTATGGCTTTATTAGTTTTTATACAAGGCAATATAATTTTACCAGAAGCTGTTTGTAAAACCAAATTTACCACGTCTTTTCTTTTTTGAAAAACAGTTTGTTTCATTTTAATATTTTGTAATTTAAAATGCTCAAAATATGTAGTTTTAGTCGCAATTTGACCAGAACCAATAACTAACATATCATTATTAAAACTATAATAACTTTTCTTATATTTTAGCAAAACTAAGATTATAAAAAATGGTATAAACACTATATTTACAAAAATTAAACTGCTTGAAATTAATACAAACACTCCATTTAACAGTATTAATAATAAAAAGTATCTAAAAAATAACTGCGTTTTATAATAGGTATCTGGTTTTTGTTTTTCGTAATTACTGAAATCTGTATTTAGAAAAAGTATTTTTTTTAACACTTCAATATGCGCTTGATTAAAACCAACTACTTTAATTATTTTTTTATAATTTACCTTACCACTTACAGCCTGCTTAAAAATTACATTATAGATACCTAATTTTTGTTGTATTGGATTTGTAGCAACTTCAATACTTTGCACCTTTTGCTTTTTTAAAATATTATTATGCTTCGTAATTAAACCTTGATCTATTTCTAATCTATTATTTTCAATAGATACTTGCAGGTTAAAATGACGAATAAATGTAGTTACAAAAGAAATTAGTACAGATATTATAAAGCTAAAAACAAGTAAAAAAAGCATCAAAAATAAATCTCCAAGTAAAGAATTAGCGTTTTCTTCTAAAATAGCATCAAATTTTTGATCTAATTCTAAAGTTTCTAAAAAATCTTTTACTTGTACATATCCTGAAAAAATAAAAGCAAATAACAATGCTAAACTTTTAAAATGATTTTCTGAAATACTAATTTTAAACAAATCTTTAACCGAAATTTTATGAAGTATTTCTTTAGAAGGTTCATTTTTTTCAACGGCTATAACTTCTTGCATTTTAGAAAACAAGGCTTGTTTTAAAGCTTCTGCTTTTTCTCTAGAAAGTGCTTTTATAGATATTTCAACAGTTTTTGCTCCAGCTGTTTCAATTTCTACTTGAGTAACATTAATTATTTGTTGAATAAAATTTTGTTTGAAATTTATATGTTGAATTTTTTCAAAAGGTACAGATACATTTGATTTGTTTAAAATTCCTTGTTTTAAAATAAAAGCATTGTCTTTTATCTTGAATTTAAAGTTTAAATACACTAAAACAGCGCGTATTAAAATGTATACAAGTATAGCTAAAACTATTAAAACAATTTTTGTTAGGTTTAATTCTGAAGTATCTTTTGTAAGTATTATTGGGATTAATACCCAAGAAGATTTTAATGATTTGTATAAAATTATAAAATAATTTACAACAATTCCTTTAGACGATTGTCTTGAAAATTCAGAAAAATCGAATGTATTATTCATTTATAAAATGGGTAATAAATTCTTTTATCTTTTTTGCTTCTTCTTTTGGAAGCCCATTTATTTTTAAATCACCTCCGCTTTCTCCTGCAGTAAATATTTTAATTGAAGCTAACTTAAACAACCTAGAAAAAGGTTTTTCTTCCAATTCAACATGCTGAATTCTAGCAAAAGGAACTGTAGTTATCGATTGTACAATTACCCCTTTTTTATATGAAATATCTTGTGCTCTAACCGCATATTTTCTCTTATAAAAACCAAGTACTAAAAAAAATAGAAATATACCTAAAATAAGTATTAGCACAAGGTAAAAATAAGGTGTGTATTCAGGTATTTGAGTTGCTAGATTTTTAGTAATTAAAAAGTACAACCCAACAAAAAGTACAATTGTTACACTACTAAAATTTAGAAGTAAAACTCTTAAATATTTTTTATCAATTGCTTTAAAATCTAATTTAGAAATATCTGGTAATTGAGAAGTAACCTCTATGTTTTTAAACATTTACAAAACTATTAGCGTATTATAAATCTTTTGCATTTGCAATTAATTCTGCAATGTCTAACACATCAATTTCAGATTCTTTATTTGTTGCTTTAACTCCATCTGTCATCATAGTATTACAAAACGGGCAACCAGTTGCTATAATATCTGGTTTTGCTTCAATTGCTTCCTCGGTACGCTCTACATTAATGTCTTTTGCCCCTTTTTCTGGTTCCTTAAACATTTGAGCACCTCCAGCACCACAACACAAACCATTGGTTTTGCAACGTTTCATTTCAACCAATTCAACATCTAATTTTTGAATTAATTCTCTTGGAGCTTCATAAACATCATTTGCACGACCCAAATAACAAGGGTCGTGAAATGTTATTTTTTTTCCTTTAAATTGTCCTCCTTCAATAGTAAGTCTACCATCATCGAGCAACGATTTTAATAATTCTGTATGGTGTACAACTTCGTAATTTCCGCCAAGTTGAGGGTACTCATTTTTAAGTGTATTAAAACAATGCGGACAAGCAGTTACTATTTTTTTAATTTCGTAGGCATTTAAAACTTCAATATTAGTCATAGCCTGCATTTGAAATAAAAACTCGTTTCCTGCTCTTTTAGCTGGATCACCTGTACAACTTTCTTCGGTACCTAAAACAGCAAATTCAACATTGGCTTTGTTTAAAATTTTAACAAATGCTTTTGTAATTTTTTTTGCTCTATCATCAAAACTTCCTGCACACCCAACCCAGAACAATACTTCTGGTTGTTTGCCTTGTGCCATCATTTCTGCCATTGTTGGTACGTTCATATCAATATATTTTAATTTTTATTCGTGCTGACCGTCATCAAAAACTTCAATAGTTACTTCTTTCTCTACTAAATCTGTAAATTGACCTCTGTAACGAGTTGCTTTTACTAAGTGATTGTCTATCCAATGGTAATTTCCACCTCTAGGTTTTCCCATTAATAAACTATGGTATTTAAACCCGTGTTTATTTAACCAATTTTCTGTAACTTCTCTGTGTTCTTCTGTTCTTGATGTAAAAAAACAAATAATATGTCCTTCACCATGCCATCTATTTAATGTTGCCAATGCATCTGGAAAAGGTATACAAGTAGCCATTCTTTCTGGCTCTTCATTTGGAACATCTTCAGTTACTGTTCCATCAATATCAATTAAATAATTTTTAACTCCTTCAGGCAAAATAGGACTAATATGTAGTCCATCTTCAACTTTATCATTTAGTAGTTTTTCAACTTCCTCTTTTTTCATTTTGTGTGTCTTTTAATTTTTATAGTTATGTTATTCATCTTTCCAATTTAATCTATCCATTTGGTTGTATTGCCATGGCGCTCCATTGTTTTCTATATTAGTCATCATCATATTTAACTCTTGTGAAGCTGCAGATTTTTCCATTACCAAATATCTACGTAAATCAATAATTATTGATAATGGATCAATATTTACAGGACATTCTTCTACACAAGCATTACAACTTGTACAAGCCCAAATTTCTTCAGGTGTTATAAAATCGTTTAATAATTGTTTACCATCATCTACAAATTCACCATTTTTAGTAATATTTTCGCCTACTTCTTCTAATCTATCACGAGTTTTCATCATAATAGCTCTAGGTGAAAGTTCTTTTCCTGTAATGTTTGCAGGACAAGATGATGTACATCTACCACATTCTGTACAAGTATATGCATTTAATAATTGCACCCAATTTAAATCTGTAACATCGCTGGCTCCAAATTTTTCTGGAACTTCATCTTCACTACCTTCCGGTGCTGCTGCAAATGGATCTACATTTGGATCTAGCATCATTTTAACCTCATTGGTTACTGCTTCTAAATTATTAAATTGTCCTTTCGGATTTAAATTAGCAAAATATGTATTTGGAAATGCTAATAAAATATGAAGGTGCTTAGAGTAGTATAGATAATTTAAGAATACTAAAATACCAGCAATATGCAACCACCAAGCGGTACGTTCTATATAGAATAATGTTCCTGCATTAAAATTTTCGAAAATTGGGACCAAAAATTGACTGATCGGATTACCTGCATCTGCTTGCTGAAATGGTACATCTGTAGCATTCATTATTAAAAATAATGACATTAACACCATTTCAAAATATAAAATGTAAAGTGCATCATTTTTTGGAAAGCCTTTCATTTCTTTATTCCAAAAACGAGGAATTTTTAACACCATTCTTCGAATCCAAAAAACGCAAACCGATACAAATACTAACAGTGCTAAAATTTCAAATGAAGCGATTAAGAAACTATAAAATCCACCCAAAAAAGACAATACTCTATGGGTTCCAAAAAGTCCGTCTATAAGTATTTCAATTACTTCAATATTAATAATTAGAAAGCCTACATATACTATAATGTGAAGAATCCCTGCAATTGGACGTTTTACCATTTTAGATTGTCCTAAAGCAATCATTGCCATATTTTTCCAACGAGCAGCTGAATTATCAGACCTATTTACCTGTTTACCAAGTTGTATATTTCTAATAAGTTTTTTTATATTTTTAACAAAAAAACCAACTCCTATAAAAAGAAGTATTGCAAATGCTATGTTGTCAATATAATTCATACTTTCTTTATTTACTGATATTTCTAAATAATTTGATTAGAACTATCTTTAAGTGAAAGTGCTAATTTAAGTAATAAGTTGGTTTATTACTAACACAAAAAATTTCAATAAATCAATTTTAATAACTCTTTACTATTATTCCTAAAAC
This sequence comes from Lutibacter sp. A80, assembly GCF_022429645.1. Taxonomy (GTDB): domain Bacteria; phylum Bacteroidota; class Bacteroidia; order Flavobacteriales; family Flavobacteriaceae; genus Lutibacter. Next base: position 3,913,485 of record NZ_CP092480.1, on the reverse strand, counting down.
TTTTATAAGCTTAAAAACGTACAATTTAGAATTATTTAAAGGTTTCTCATATTTATTAGTATATTTTTTTACAAAAAAAATAATTATGTAAAATTAAATACACTTTTTCTTTTTTATTTAAAGTAATTCTGTGGGTTTTAATTAAAACAGGTTGTTATTATTTTTTTTCTTCTGGAGTATAACCTTTATCTTTTTTTCCAAATAGTGAAAAATGAACAAATCGTTTAGGATGTAATTTCATTTCTCTCAATAATTCTTCCAATTCTTTTGAAGCATTGGTTAAATTAGCATACATTTCTTCATCGGTTAATAGTTTACCTAAAGTACCATCTCCGTTTTCTAAACCTGCTAATACATTATTTAAATTAGCTACTGTATTTTCAATATTTTTTATTGTAAGTCCTAAATTAGCATTTACTAAAGTATCTGAAAGCTTTGCTAAATTATCGGTCATTAGCGTAGCATTATCTAATGTTTTGGTTAATTTTTCGTCATTATTAATAATTAACTTATTTACATTAGCTGAAGCATGTTTAAAATTAGTAACCGTAGTATTTAATTCTAAAATACTAGATTTTAAACTTTCCCTACTTTTAACATCTAAAACATCTGTTAAGCCAGTCATTAAAGAGTCTGCACTTTTAATTACACTTTCTATTTTGGCTTGTAATGGGTTTAATTTTTCACTAACTGATGAAAATAAATCTGATTCTATTTCTCCTTTTAAAAAATCTCCAGGAAGCGCTGTTTCACCTTCATAAGAAGGCACAATAGCAAGAGATTTCCCTCCCATTAAGCTAGCACTATAAATTTTTGCGATACTATTTTTCGAAAATTCGAAATCATTTTCAACACTAAATTCAACAATTAAATTCCCTCTTTTTTCTTCGTCTTTATTAAATTTAATATCCACAACTTTTCCAACATCTACACCATTTATTGTAACCACACTTGCAGTATTTAAACCTTGGACATTATTATATTCAGTAAAATACGTTTTTACAGGACCATCAAATAAATTAAGTCCTTTTAAATAATTATAACCCCATATAAATAATACAATTACAAATACAGATATAACTCCTGTTTTTAATTCTCTGGTAATTTTCAAAATAATATAAATTTTAAGGCAATATTACTAATAATTTTTGTGAGTAAATGGCTAAAATACTACGATTTTTTTAAAACTTCATCAACTGAAATTTTTTCACCATTTTTAAAAGCAACTATAAATGCAGTTTTAAACCCTTTAGATTGGGCTGTTTTTTTAAATTTTTCTATTTCAGAATAATTAGATGTATTTCCATAATAGTATTTATAACTACTTCCAACTTTGATCCTTTCTACATTTTTAAGACCTTTAAAATTGTACGATTTTGTTTCTAATTTTCTACCTGCAGCAATTTGAACTTTAAATTCTACGTTTGTATATATATTCTGAGTATTTGTTGTTTTTACTTCCTCAATTTCGTTTATAGAAGTACTTTGCACTGTATTAAGAGTTAATTGATTTATATAATTTATAACTCCATTGTATATAGCTTTGGAAAATTTTTGTTGTCCTAATTTTGAATTTAAAAACAATGCTTCTTTGGCATTTGTTAAAAAACCTGTTTCTATTAAAATACTTGGCATATAGGTTTGGTGTAAAACAACAAAACCAGCTTGCTTTACTCCTCTATTCTTTCTTTTCAGTTTTACTGTAAATTCATCTTGAATTATACTTGCCAATTGTATACTTTGATCTAAATATTCTTCCTGCATTAATGTAAGCCCAATAATAGACTCTGGAGAATTTGGATTAAACCCTTTATATATCACCTTATAATTATCCTCAAATTCTATTACCGAGTTTTCGGCTTTTGCTACTTCAAAATTTTGTTTATTAGCATGCGTTCCTAACACCCAAGTTTCGGCTCCATAAGCATTTGAATTATGCGCATTACAATGTATAGAAACAAACAAATCTGCATTCGATTTATTTGCAATTTTACCACGATCTTTTAAACCAATAAAAACATCTTTTTTTCTTGTGTAAACTACTTTAATATTTTCTTTTTCTTCTAATAATTTACCTACCTGAAGTACTAATTTTAAAGCAATATCTTTTTCTTTAATATTTTTATAACCAACTTTTCCAGGATCTTCTCCTCCATGACCAGCATCTAACACAACAATAAATTCGTTTTTTTGTGCAAAAACAGTAGTAATATTAAAAAGAATGCTACAAGAAAATACGAAAAGCCCTAAGATTTTCGTTGATATTTTAATTTTAGAAAAGAGTAGTGAGTTCATCAATAATTTTAATTATTTTTGGCAACTGTTATTTGGTGATACAATTATTGAGCCATACATTTACAAACATTAAAAAAATGTGTTGAAAGCCTAAAAGCTAAATTAAAAAAACTTAAGCTACCAACCCAATTTAAATAGTATTATTACAAAAATAATAAGTTATTAAAACGAATATAAACAAATTTTATTTTTTATTAGTATTGATAATTGCAATAAGCTCTATCAATACAGCTGTTTATTCTCAAGAAAATAAACTGAGTTCTTCTGATACCATACCAGTAATAAAAAAAGACACTTTATTAAATTTAAAAGCAACTGACACTTTATTAAACAGTAAACAATTAGATTCTGTTGCTTTAAAAGCTAAAGATTCTATTAAAAAACCTGTTGAATTACTTGAAAATATTATAGATCATAGTGCAGATAGTTTAATAAAACAAGATGTATTAAACAATAAAATTATTTTATATGACAATGCATATATTAAATATGGCGATATTGAACTAAACGCTGGCTATATTGAAATTGATAACAATACAAGCTCTGTAACCGCTAAAGGAATTAAAGATAGTGTTGGGGTATATTCTCAACTTCCTGTTTTTAAACAAGGTGGACAAGAATCTACACAAGACACTATTATTTTTAATTTTAAAAGTGAAAAAGCTAAAATCTGGAATTTAAAAACAGAACAACAAGGTGTTATTATTTTAGGAGAAGTAAGTAAAAAACATAATGATTCTGTTGTATTTATTGAAAATATAAAACTTACAACATCCGATAAAGAAAATCCGGATTATTATATAAAAATTAAAAAAGCTAAATTTATTCAAGACAAAAAACTAGTTGCAAGCACAGCACAACTGGTTTTAGCAGATGTACCAACACCCGTAGTATTGCCTTTTGCATACATTCCATTAACTAAAGGAAGAACTTCTGGTTTTTTAATGCCAACTTGGGGTGAAAACAATACACAAGGTTATTTTTTACAAAATGGTGGATATTATTTTGTTATAAACGATAATTTTGATTTGGCGCTTTTAGGAGATATCTATACCAATGGAAGTTGGGGAATGCGTGCAGAATCTAGTTATGCTAAACGCTATAAATATTCTGGAAATTTTAATTTCCAATATGAAAATTTAATAAACAGTTTAAAAGGCTTTGATGATTATTCTAAAGCAACAAATTATAATATTAGATGGAGCCACTCTCAAGATTCAAAAGCAAGTCCGAACTCACGGTTTTCAGCTTCTGTAAATATGGGTAGTAGTCAATATTTTAAACAATCTAATAATGAATACAATACAAACGCCTTTTTAAATAACAATTTAAGTTCTTCTATATCTTATTATAAAAACTTTGTAGGTGCACCGTTTAATGTGTCTTTATCTATGACACATTCTCAAAACACAAATACAGAGGAAATTACAATGACATTGCCTTCTTTGCAATTAAATATGGATAGAATTTATCCGTTTACAGGTAAAAATGGTGCAAAAAACAATGCCATACAAAAAATAGGGTTAACCTATTCTTTGAAAGGTGATAATAGAATTACAACTACCGACGAATTTTTCTTTAAAAAACAAATGTTTGACGACTCAAAGTCAGGTTTTCAACATAATCTTACAATGAATACCAATATGAAGGCGTTAAAATATTTCACTATTTCGCCTAGCATAACGTATAAAGATGTTTGGTATTTTGATAGGATAAGCAAAACATTTGACGATGTTCAAGACGCTGTGGTTACGGACACTATAAGTAGCTTTAGTAGATTTAATGATTATTCTGCTTCGGTTTCTTTAGGAACAACTTTTTATGGTATGTTTAAATTTAAAAAAGGAAATATTGAAGCTATAAGACATGTTGTTAGACCAAGTATTTCTTATAGTTACAAACCAGATTTTAGCGATACTTTTTATGAAAAAGTACAGCAAAATGCTGCAAATCCTGAAGAATTTTTAGAATATTCTCCTTTTTCTAACGGTATTTATGGAGGTCCAAGTTCTGGAATTTCTAATAGCTTAAACTTTACACTTAATAATAATTTAGAAGCTAAACTAAGAAAAAAAGATTCCACTGAAGGAGATGCAGAAAAAATTACTCTATTAAATAATTTAAACTTTTCTTCAAGTTATAATATGGCTGCAGATTCTTTAAAATGGAGTCCTGTTGGTGTAAATGCTGGAACTAAACTTTTTAAAGATAAATTAACATTAAATGTAAATGCAACATTAGACCCTTATGCTTTAGACATAAATGGAAATAAAATAAATACGTTTAACTACAATAACGGAGGTAGTTTATTTAGATTAACAAATGCTGGGCTTACTTTAAATTATTCTTTAGAAAGTAAAAAAGAAAAAGGAGACTCAGAACAAAATAAACAAAGTGAAAAAGCGGCCGCAAATAATTCCGACGGAGTGTTTGGAGAAAGCTTAACAACAACAAACCAACCAAATACAGACAATAATAATTCTTCTACCAAAGAAGCTGAACTATACGGATCTAAAATTCCTTGGACCCTAAAACTTGCTTATGCATTAAATTATTCTAATGCAACTAGACAAAAAGAAATCTCTTCTAACTCACTAATGTTTTCAGGTGACATAGAATTAACACCTAAATGGGGTGTCGGATTCTCCTCTGGTTACGATTTTAAAAATCAAGGATTTACCTACACACAACTTCGTTTTTCTAGAGATTTAGATAGTTGGAAACTTAATTTTAACTGGGTTCCGTTTGGAGATCGACAAACCTACTACTTTTTTATTGGTGTAAAATCTTCTATGTTAAGCGACTTAAAATACGATAAAAGACAAACACCAGACAAAGCGTTATTTTAGTAGAATAATAATTTACAAATAATTAATCTGTAAACGTTTAAAAATATAGATATGAAAAAAATAATTAACACACCAAATGCTCCTGCACCAATAGGTCCATATAACCAAGCAATTTTAACAGGAAATACCTTATACACTTCAGGTCAAATAGCTTTAAACCCACAAACTGGTGAATTAGTTTTAGACTCTATACAAAAAGAAACTACGCAAGTTATGGAAAACATAAAAGCTGTTTTAGAAGCTGCTGAAATGACTTTTGAAAATGTTATAAAAACTTCAATTTTTATTTCTGATATGAAAAATTTCACTGAAATAAATGAAGTTTATGGAAGTTATTTTAACTCAGAAACAGCTCCAGCACGCGAAACTGTGGAAGTTGCAAATTTACCCAAATATGTAAACGTAGAAATTTCTGTGATTGCTATAAAGTAATTACAAAAACAACTATTTTTAAAAAATTTCATTACAAATTATAACCAATAGAAAACATTACAATTCTTGGTAAAATATAGGTTTTAGAATCTGAAATTATATACGAAGAAAAACTGTTTTGCTGCTTGTATTTTACATTAAATAAATTTTGAGCATCTAGTTTAAAACTCCAAGCACTGTCTTCATTTTTATAAGAAAGTGTAGAATTTGCTATTTGATAGGTGTTTTTTTGATTAAATGTTTTGTTTTCGTAATTGTAATTTTCATATTCAAAAGAAAAAATAAATCCTTCTAAAAAGTCGTAATCAATATTTAAGTATGGTTGGTTCGTAATAAATTTTGAAGTTGAATTACTAGAAGTATAATTACCAATACTTTGTTCAAAACCTACTTCAATTGTTGGAAATTTATCAAACAACGTTTTTACTGAAAGTGTGTAACTATAATTGTTACTTTTATTGGTAACAAAAGCCTCATTTATGTTTTGAAGATAAGTTGAAGTTAACACTCTTGTATTAAGCCCGTATTTTAATTTCTTTATTTTTTTATCAATATTTAAATTAAAACTCCAGTTTTCTGAGGCATTGCTCACCAAAATTGGAGAAACAAATTGATCCGTATCTTCAAATTGAACTGCATTTTGAAGTCCTTTAACTTTTTTAGTATAATTTATTCCTCCAAACAACATTAAACCTCGGTACAAACTAAAACGGCTGTAATACATTCTTGCAGTATGATACAACTCATTCTCTAAATGTTCGTTTCCTTTGTACACCGAATTATACGACTGTAAATAAAACCGATTTGCCAATTTTGAAGCATCTGAAAAAGCACTTTTTAACTGATAATTTATTTTTATTTTTTTGGAATTACTAAACTTAATTTCTGCTGAAAAATCTGGTAACATTACTATTTTATTACTTTTTTTAGTTTGCTGCTGCTTTAAATTCCAATTATAATTATGCAAAAAAGCACCTTGTTTTAATTCAAAAATACCTGTTTTAAATTTATAATGAACGCCTAAAAATAAATCGTTTAACCTGTAGTCTAAATCGTTTCCAAAACCTGCGGAAGCAAAATTATTTGTAGTTCCATCTTGCAATTTCTGACTATCTTTTGTAAAAAAGGCTTCGTTGCTATATTTATTACCTAAAGTTGTATAAATATGGTTAAAATTATTTAACACCCAATAATGTTTAAAAACACTATGTATTGTAGTGTTTTGTATTTCTTTATGTTGATTTATACTATAATTTCCTGACTCCTCAACAGGAATTAAACCTTGTAAAATAGCATTGTTTGTTCCCCAAAGTGTGCTTGGGTTATTTTTATCGAAAGTAACATCTGCAGCAAAAGAAAACGTATGTTTATTCGACATTTTTTGATGCCATTCTATATTCTGATTTAAGTAAATTGCTTCCGCATTATTTTCTGAAAATATAGATCTGTCTTCATTTTCAATACGTGAAAGAATATTATTACTTTTTAAATTATCGGTTTTTTTAAATTGCGTTTTAAAATACCATTGTTGGTTTCTAGTAGGTGCATATTCTATATTAAATTTCCCAATCCCTAAAATATTTCTACTGTTTGAAGTGTTTTCTTTTTCTTCAGTAAATGCAGTATATTGATTTATATTTTCTGTTAACGTTTTATTTTTTGAATGTGAAAAAATTGCATAGCCAGAAATATCTAATTTACTATTTACAACATTAGTAATATTTAAAGCTCCAAATTTGTTGGAGCTAGTTACCAAATCTTGTGTTTCCATAAAGTTAGCAAAATCACTTGCTGAAACATTGTAAATGGAACCATCTCCTTTTAAAGCGGCACTAATACCTCCTTGAAAACTCATATAATCTCTAAACGTAAAAGTTTTTTCGCCAGTATTGTTTAAATTTCCTATAAAATTTACATTTGTTTTTGGGCTGTAATAAAACAAATTAGCGTGCGTCCTGTAAAAATCTTTAGTACCTTTTCCAGCTTCAATATCTCCAAAGGCAAATTGTTTTTTATCTTCTTTCAGCAAAATATTCATTGCCATTTCGTCTGTATCTGATACATTTTTTAAAAAAGCAATTTCGTTATAATTGTCTATAACTTGTATTTTATCAATGGCATTTGCAGGGATGTTTTCAACCGCTAATTTAGAACCACCACCAAAAAACTTTTTACCTTCTACCAATAAGGTAGTTACTTTTTTACCTTGTACTGTTACACCTCCATTTTTATCAACTTCAACACCTGGCAATTTTTTAAGTACATTTTTTAGTTTACGTTCTTCGCCTGTTACAAATTTATTTGTATTGTAGGTTATAGTATCTTCTTTAACGGTTACAGGTATTTCAATTACAACTTCTTGCAATTCGTTTGGTGCATCTTTTAAAACAATATGTTGTTGCGTATTTTCTGTTGCTGTAAACTTAAAACTAGCCATTTTAAAACCCATATAACTTACAGAAATAGTATAAACTTCATTTTTTGAGAGTTCTAATTTATACAAACCATCATTGTCCGTAATACTAAACTGTAAATTTTTAGAAACATCTGCTGGTTTTGCTAGTACGTTAGCATAACTTAATGGGTTTTGCAAGCTGTCTTTTACGCTACCTTTAAGAGTAATGGTTTGGGCGTTTGTAATACAAATACCAATTATAAAAAATAATGTAAATGATAAAACCTTTTTTTGAGGCATTCTAGTTTTTATTAAAGTCTGGAAAATAATTTTCAAGTAGTTTTTTGTACTCTTTTTCACTTATCTTTTCACCTCTAGTCGGCTCTTTTATAACATCAGATTTTTTGGATTTTTTTGTTTTTAAACTAATATTATAGAATACTTCCCCACTATATTTTTGCTGAGAGTGAATTAAAACAGAAAATAATAGAAAAATAAAAATCGATGTTTTTTTCATAGTTTTTTATTTAATTAAAATCTTTTTTAAGTCTACTTAATAAATTTACCAATTTATTCAAGGTTATAGTATTACTTTTAATCTCTCCAAAAACCACTAGACATCTCTTTTATTTTTAGTTCAAATTCGTTTTCTGTAAGGGTTTTCCCTTTTTCTGGCTTAATTATTTCAATTGTACCTATAGGGTTTAACTTAATTTTAGTTACATAATACATCAACTTATCCTCATGCAGCTCTAAAATTAAACCAGGCAAACCTCCATATCCTTTTGGTCCATAATTTAAAGGAATATCGGGTGAATACCATGCTATAACAGGTTTTTCAAAGACCCCTTTACTGTTCTTCACGATTTTCGTTGTAGTTGCCATAAAGCATTCATAATTTTTAATTGTTTTAGTTTTATTAATGAGTTTCCATTTAATATTATTTAAATCATATTTAATTATAAATAATTCTCCAAAAGACTCTTTTTGAACAAGTTTTTCACCGCTTTGGATATTTTTATAATATACATCATCTATTCTAGAATATTTTGCAGCAATTTTATAACCTCTATCTTTATCATTATTCATTTTTTTAACTAATTTATAAATTGATTCTGCTCTATTAAATTTCAATATAAATTCAAAATTATCAGAATGCGTTCTTAGACTTTTATTAACAAAGTCTAATTGACTCCTGAATTTTGTATCTATTTTTTTTATTGCAATTGAATCAAATAAATTTTCAATAATCTTTTGCTTATAACTAACTTCTCCACTTGAAACTTGTGCTGTTAGTGAAATAAAACTAAATAAAAGAAAAAATATTAGCGTTAAATTTAATTTATTTTTCATACTTTTTATTTTTAATTCTTTTACTAAAGAGATGAGAAATAGTAGTTCCTCACCTCTTTATACTATATTATCCTGTTACATAAAGACAAGCTTCATACCAATCATTTGCCATCTCATTTGCAAATTCCATATCATAACCTTCTGCTTCTAGAAATGTCTGTAGTTCAAATGCATCTGCACCACAATTAGCTTGCTTATTTTCAGCAGCACTAACTTGAGTTAGTGGACTAATTGCAAATACAAATACTATACTTAAAATTATTTTTTACTCACTCTTTTCATATTTATAATTTTGTATTCGTGATTTTTCTTTGAAAAGTTCATTTTAATAAATTTTAATTAGTTAATAGCGCATAATTGCGCTTTAATATTTTGTTATGTCTGCGAGGAGTATTACTTTCGTTTTACTTCCTCTGTTTGTATTAATTAGCTATGTCATAGTTAGTTGGTTTTAGGTTAAACATTTTATTCGCGTATTGTGTTCTTAAAATTTTGCAAACAGAGGATTTTTCTGTTTAGATAATAAGGATGAGATTCCTGCTTTCGCAGGAATGACAATAAAAATGGAATTTCTGTATTGAATGAAATAAAAAATTTAAATGAGAATTTTATTGGTTTTGCATGTTTCATAGTACAACTTTTAACTCTTTTTCAAGTTAAATTTTAAAAAAAAAAAAAATACTTGTCAAAATAAAACAAGTTTATTTTACTGAAATACACAAGTTTATGGTTTAATTTTACTAAAGTAAGGGAAAACCTTACTTTTTATTTTATTTTTATAATGGTAAAAATTAGTTGAGAAACAACTTCTGTAGATTATTAGAAAAATGAAACCTAAAAGAGTATTAAATTAATACCCTTTTAGGTTTTAAAATTCATGTTATTTAAAAAAGTATTATAATCATCAACCTGAAACCGCATCAGATTCACGTAGCAATTGATTATCCGAATAATGTAAAACTGAAATCAAAGATTCAGCGTAGCTAAACAAGCTTAGCATGGCGTATTTCCAGACTACTGTAACAATCTCTTTATATTTTCTTAAATTTCTCTTTTTAAGATCTATATAGATTTTATCAAAAGTTCTGCAGTTGCAGGGTTTGTTGCTAATGGAACATCGTGCACATCGCATAAACGCATTAACATTGCAATATCTGGTTCGTGTGGATGCATTCCTAGTGGGTCTCTAAAAAAGAAAACCATATTTGTTTTTCCTTCTGCAACACGTGCTGCAATTTGTGCATCACCACCATAAGGTCCAGATAAAAATTTCTCTACTTTAAAACCTGCTTTTTCTGCATTTTTACCAGTAGTTCCTGTAGAAATTAATGTGATTTTTTTTTGAATTAGCAATGCTTTAAAATCCATTAAAAACTGAACCATTTCTGTTTTTTTTCCGTCGTGTGCTATAATTGCAATTTCCATACTTTTTATTAATTTTAATACTATTCGTACTCTTTTAATCTTTTAAAGTGAAGCTGAATATTCAATTAAATCTACCAATTTAGTTGCATATCCAGATTCATTATCATACCAAGCAATAATTTTAAAGAAATTTTCATTTAATTCCATTCCTGCTCGTGCATCAAAAATAGAAATTCTAGATTCAGAAACAAAATCTTGAGAAACAACTTCATCTTCTGTATAGCCTAAAATACCTTTTAATTCGTTTTCTGAAGCCTTTTTCATTACTTCCTTTATTTTAGCATAAGATGTTGCCGTTTTTAAACGCACCGTAAAATCTATTAATGAAACATCTACAACAGGAACTCGCACAGCCATTGCTAAAATTTTACCTTCCATTTCTGGAATAATTTTAATCAATGTTTCTGAAGCACTTGTTGAAGTAGGAATCATATTGTTTAATGCGGCTCTACCCCTTCTCCATTTGTCTGAAAAACCATCAACTGTATTTTGACTTGAAGTTGTACAATGCACAGTAGTTACTAAACCTTCAATTATTTCAAATTCATCATTTAAAACTTTCACTATGGGAGCAATGCAGTTTGTTGTACACGAAGCATTAGAAATTACTAAATCATTTTTCAACAATTTTGTATGGTTAACACCCATAACAAAATTTGGAGCATTTTTTGAAGGTGCAGAAATTATAACTTTTTTTGCACCTCCTTTAATATGATTTTTCGCTAGATTTTTATCTGTAAAATATCCTGTAGATTCTATTACATAATCAACATCAAGGGCATCCCACTCAATATCTTCAGGTAGTTTTTCTGAAGTAATTCGTATAGAATTATTATTAACAATTAAAAAATTGTTTTTAATTTCTATGGTTCCTTTAAAGCGTCCGTGAACAGAATCAAATTTTAATAAATAGGCTAATTGATTAATAGTCATTAAGTCGTTTATTGCAACAACCTCAATGTTTTTTCTATTTAAAATAGCTCTAAATGCTAATCTTCCAATTCTTCCAAAACCATTTATACCAACTTTTATCATGTGCTATGTTATGGTTTTATTAAAAAAAAGCACATTAAATTGACATAATATCGCTAACACGTAATAGTTCCTTATTAATTTTGTGATGTTCTTTTACAGCTAAATCTAATTCGGTTGTTGCTACCTTATTATCTATTAACCCAACCATTAAATTAGATTTTCCATCTAATAATAATTCAACAGCTTTTACTCCTAACCTACTTGCTAAAACTCGATCAAAACAGCTTGGCGAACCACCACGTTGCATATGTCCTAATACAGATACTCTTACATCATATTGCGGCATATTTTCTTCTACATAATCAGCTAATTCGAATACATTTTTACCAATTTTATCTCCTTCAGAAACCACTACAATACTAGATGATTTACCCGATCTTTTGGTTCTTTTTAAAGATTCTAACAACCTATCTAAACCTAAATCTTCTTCAGGAATTAAAATTTCTTCAGCACCTGCACCTACACCCGCATTTAAGGCTATAAATCCGGCATCTCGTCCCATTACTTCAACAAAAAAAAGTCTGTTATGCGAACTTGCAGTATCTCTAATTTTATCAATTACCTCTACAACTGTATTTAATGCAGTATCATAACCAATTGTAAAATTTGTTCCATAAATATCGTTATCAATAGTTCCTGGTATTCCAATACAAGGAAGCATATGTTCTTCATTAAAGACCATTCCTCCAGTAAAAGTACCATCACCACCAATTAAAACTAAAGCATCTATTTCTGCTTTTTTAATGTTTTGATAGGCTTTTTCTCTACCTTCTTTTGTTCTAAATTCGGTAGATCTAGCAGACTTTAAAATTGTACCACCTCTATTGATAATATTACTTACGTCACGAGCCGTTAACTGTTTAAAATCTCCTTCTATTAAACCTTGATATCCTCTATAAACGCCATAGCATTCTATATTATAATATGCACAAGCTCTAACAACAGCTCTTATTGCAGCGTTCATTCCTGGTGCATCACCTCCTGAGGTAAGCACACCTATTCTACTAATTTTTTTTCCCATAATTAAAGTTCAAAAGTACTATTAAATTTTGATTGAAAATTAATAAACTATAAAATTACCATAATTTTGCTGGATAAACTCCAGCTTCTTTTAATTTTTGAATTTCTGAAGTAACATAAGCTTTATCTTCTTTATAAGTTACTCCAAACCATCTTGCATCTGATTTTAAAACCTCCATAGTAGCTTTTCCACTAACAATTAAGTGATTCACAACTTTAGGAATAAAAAATTCAGCTTTTGGTTCTTTGTAATTTTCTTCTAAAAATTCTTCAAAAAGCGATTCGGATAACTCAAAATATTTTGGCGTAAATCCGAAGAAATTCATTGAAACTATGGTTTCTTCAGAAATTGGTTTTAAAACACCTTCAGTTTCTTTAAATTTTAATATTCCATCAACTTTTTCAATATGTGTACGTTCTGTAATTCCTGTTAAAAATCCATTTTCATCTACTCTACATTCTCCTCTAGAAACAAAACCATATTCTGAAATTGTATTTTTTAATACATAGCCCATCATATTAAAGTAACTAGAGTTTTTGTCTATGTTTTTTAGCGCTTCTGCAATACCAACAAATGCTTCTCTTCCATAAAAATCGTCAGCATTAATTACTGTAAAATTTTCAGAAATTACATCTTTTGCCATTAGTAATGCATGACCAGTTCCCCAAGGTTTTTCTCTAGTGTTATCCTTATATTTTTCTGGTATATTTTCTAGTTCTTGAAACACATATTCTACCTCTATTTTGTCTTTTAATTTTGGTGTAAAAAATGCTTTAAAATCTGCTTCAATGCTTTTTCTAATTATAAAAACAACTTTTCCAAAACCGGCTTGGATTGCATCGTAAATTGAAAAATCTAAAATTGTATCTCCTTGTTCTGAGAAAGTATCTAATTGTTTTAAGCCACCATAGCGACTTCCAATTCCTGCAGCTAAAATTACTAATGTTGGTTTACTCATCTTTTTTATATTATTTTTTTATGTTGATTGGTTTCGTTTTTTTAATTTCTTTAACAGCTGGTTTTACAGTTTCTGTAGAATCTTTTACTTTTTTCTTTTTCAACCCTAATTTCTCTAATAATTCGGTACTATCATCAAAATCTAATTGGTGATTTATTCCAATTCCTTGCGTATATCCTTCTTCATCTTGTTCAGAATATTGAATTTCATTCTGACGGTTAAATATAGATGATGTTAATGTACCAGCATCATTCAATAGAAAATCTATGGTTACTTCACCTATAAAACTTGTAGGCTCTTTAGAACCGATTGGCACACTTGCTTTACCGTTAATTAAAATTCTATCATTTACTTCGTAACCAAAATTAAAGCCTAACTGATCGTCTATATTTAAATTATCAATATTATTTTTTTCACCAAAGGTATAAACAGGTTTAAATTTAAATTTATTATCTCCTGTATTTACAATATTATCGAATGCATTTGATATTAAATCTGAAGCAGTTCCATACACCAAACCATTAGTATTTACACTTAAATCACTTTCGTTATAAAATGCACCAGAGGCTAATAATGAAACAAAATGACTTGTTTTTGTATTATCGTCATTACTATTTAATTTAAAAGCCAACTCAGCAGCAACAGTTGAACTAGAGTTTGGTATTTCTATATCAAAAGTTCGGGTTGAATTAAATAATTCGCCCGAAAAACGAGTTACTAAGTCAATTGGAATTTTTCTATTTGCAGTAATATTTTCTAGTAAAGATTTCGGATTTGCCGAAACTCTATAAATTGCTTCTATATTAATATCTGCAGTAAATGGATCTCCACTCCAAGAGACACTTCCTCCTTTTTGTACGCTAAATGGTTTGTTTATTATACCTCCGTATTTAAAATTATAAGTTCCGTTATCTATTATAAAATCTCCATACATATTAAACTTATCTTTGGTATCGAGTTCTATTTGTAAATTACCTGTTCCACTACCTTTTAAAGAACTTCCGGTAGCTTTATCCAATACCATTTCTACTTCGGCATCTTTGGTTACATCTAAATTAAAATTAAGCGACAATCCTTTTAATTTTTCTGAAATAAAAGCATTTCTACTTTCAACTTCATTTCCTTCTTTATCACTATTCACAAATCTTATCAACTCTGATGATGTTGCTGTTTTAACATCGCTAATTGGTATTACAAAGCGTGTTCCTTTATTTGTTCTACCTATAACATCTATTACTAATTTATCTGTTTGTCCAATTATAGTAGCATTTCCTCCAAGAAATCCTGTTCCATAATATAAAGATTCTTCATCTTCTTCAGTATCTAGCACTAATAAATTTCTAGTTTCTAAGTTTAAGTTAAGTGCCCAATTATCAAAATACTTATGCGAAATTGTTCCTTTTAAATCTCCTCTTGTTTTATGCTTTGTATCTTCTATTTGAACATCTTCTAAATTAAATGTTTGCTTTTCAAGTGTAATTACACTTGTACCGTCAAAAAGGTAATCTACATTTAAATATGGAAAATAAAGTCCAGCTTGGTCTAAATACAATTCACCTGTCATATCTGGATTGTTAAGTGGTCCAGTTAAATTTACATTCCCATATGCAAAGCCTCTAATTTTATTAAAAACGTCTTCTCCTAATGGACTAAATGCATCTAATTTAAATTCTTCAAAATCTAAAATTATATCTAAGGTAGGTTTTAAAGGTCTAAAATCCAGATCTCCAACTGCTGAAAAACTTATGTTATTATCTCTTTTTAATGAGACATTTACTGTATATTCTTTCATTGAATTTTTACCTTCTACAGCTACTTTTAAATCTCCTTGATTAGAATTATTAATATTAAAATCTGAAACTATTAAATCTGCAGTTGGTTTAACTTGCTTATTAAACTGGTTATAATTTAACACTCCGTTAATAACCCCTTTTAACTTTAAGCTATCAATATTTGGAGTAACGCTAGATAGTTTTACATTTTGAAAATTGAATTTAAAGTTTTTACTAATAGTATCTTGTATTGTTCCTTGAAATTCAATTTTTTGATCTTTTGAAGCAATTAAAAACTGATCTATCGTATATAATTTTGTTTTACTATCAAATACAACTTTATTTTTAAGGTTGTTATCTGGATTTATAATCCAAGTATTATTTTTGAATATAAAATTAGATTTTTGCAATCCAAAAACAGATTTATTTTCTTTATTAAAAGTATGAAAAAATGAAAGGTCAAATTTTTCTGTATTCTCGGCTCCTCCTTTAAATTCTGTTCTAAAATACAATGTATCACTTAAGGTTATGTTTACTAAATGAAGCTTAGAAATATTATAGTAATCCGATTTAATTTCGTTAACAGTAAGCTGTGTATTAAATAATGGGTTTTTGTTATCCATTTGTAAATTTAATTCATCAATAACATTTGTATAAGCCTCTACTTTTGGTGATTTTATATTTAATTTAAATGAATTATCGTTAGAGCTCATGTCTCCTCTAATAGTTGTTCTTGGAGCTAAAATTACTTCAGGGTAAAATACTTCAACAATTTTATTATGAATATTAAACCTAAAGTTTAAATTCTGATTTTCAGCTACTTCAAAAGGCTTGTAATTAGAGTAAATACTACCAATAGAATTTTGTGCTAATTTACCAAGTTCGTTAAATTTAAATTTTCCAACAATTCTACCCGTAAGTATTTCTGGAGAATTAATTGTTATGGTTCTTATGCTATCACTAAATGAAGATTTGATATTAAAATCTTTAAAAAAGTAATTTCCTTTTTGGTTTAGGTATAGTGAATTTTTAAAATCTACCGTACCTATTAAATCATCAAAAGAATTTCCTTGTACTTTAATTTCAATATCTCCTTTTATTTTTGAAATACTATCTCTTTTAAATAAATTAATAGTATTTAAATCGCAATAATCTACTGTAGATTTAAAATCAAATTTATAAACATCATTAGATAAATCAGCCAAACCATTAAAATTCAACTTTATATTATCATCATTAACTTCCATTTCACCATCAAAATGCTTGTTTTTAAATACCCCATTTAAAGTAATATTATTATAGGTATAGTTTTTATATTGATGTTTAGAGACTTTACCATTTACCGAAACATTTAAATTTTCAAAAGTAAATCCACTCCCATCAATATCTGCCTCCATTGTTAAAAGTCCTACAAGACTATCTTTCATTACTTCTCCTAACTTAAAATCTATAAGCCTCACATGGCCTTTATAAGAAGCTTTATCTATATTATCAATATTTGTTAATACCAAATCTGAAACCGAAGTTCCAAGATCAGTATCTAAAGTTAGTTGTGCCTCAATTAATTTTGGAGTAATAAAAGTATCTCCAATTAATGTAAACCTTCCTAATTTTTCAAATTCTGAAGGTAATGTATTACCTAAAGCTTCGGGTAATATTGTTTTTAAATGATTGTAATCTGAAGTTAAATTAGAAAAACTAGCATCTAAAGAAAATCCATTTTCTTGATTAAAAGCATTTTTGAAATTTAAATTACCATAAATTAATGCGTCTTTATCGGTTTTTAATTGTAAATTATTGGCAATAAAATTATTTAAGGTTCCATTAATATTGGTTGAAAAATGTAGTACATCATTCGAACCAAATTCATTATAAAAATTTTTAAGATCTATTAATGAAACATCAGCTTGTTTTACAGAAGCATCTAAAATTACTAAATTGTTAAAATCTGAAAAATCTTTCCTATTATAGGTAAACTTAATATCTGCTAAAATTAAAGACTCTTTGGTTTTTAATTCTGTATTTTCAAAATTCATAAAAGATTTTGTATACGTAAAATCTGTAGTTAAGCTTTCTATTTTTAAATTGTGATTTTCAATAAAACTAAGATTTTTTATTTCGGTTGAAACATTTGGCCCTTGAATTCTAAAATTTTTGGTTTCACCTGTAATTTTTTTAAAAAACAACGGATTTTCGTTCACTACATTTTCATCAGAAATTGTAACATAACCATTTTGTAGCTTTAATTTTGTTGCAGTTAATAAAAACCCAGATGGTTTTTCTCTTGCAGATCCATCATCAAATTTATCTACAAAAACAGTTAACGCATCATCTACTTCATTTTTGTAGGTTTTAATATTTAATGTAAAATCTCCTAATAAAATTTGACCAAATTCTAATTTATTATTGATAATGTTTTTATAACTAAAAATAGACGTTGTTAATTTTTTGGCATATATTAAAGTATCTGCATGATGATCTTTAATAAAAATTTCATTTAATTCTACATCTCCTAAAAAAGCTAAATTTACTTTTTCTACATTTATATCAACCTGAAATTCTTTTCGTAAATAATTTGTAGCCGCTTTTCCCAAACTAGTTTGCACCTTTGGAATAGATAATAATACACTTACTACTACTAAAAAAAGTAACAGTATCAGTAAAATTTTGAGCCCTATTTTTTTTATTCGTTTGATATGCGCTAAATTTGCATTTTTATGGCAATTTTCGTGCCTTTATTTGTTAAATTATGATTAAAAATAAATCAATTTACATACTCGGTATTGAATCTTCTTGCGACGATACCAGCGCTGCTGTTATCTGCAACGGAAAAATACTTTCAAATGTTGTTGCAAATCAAGATATTCATACCAAATATGGTGGTGTTGTGCCTGAATTAGCTTCACGTGCACATCAACAAAATATTGTTCCTGTAATACAACAGGCAATTCAACAGGCAAATATCGACAAAAAAGACTTAAATGCCATAGCTTTTACACGCGGACCTGGATTAATGGGTTCTTTATTGGTTGGTACTTCTTTTGCTAAGTCACTTTCACTTGCATTAAATATTCCGTTAATCCCTGTAAATCATATGCAAGGACACGTTTTAGCGCATTTTATTGATGAAGAAGACAAACAAAAACCACCATTCCCTTTTTTATGTTTAACTATTAGTGGCGGACATACACAAATTGTAAAAATTACCAATTACTTTACAATGGAAGTTATTGGCGAAACTTTAGACGATGCAGTGGGTGAAGCTTTTGATAAGTCTGCCAAAATTTTAGGGCTACCGTATCCTGGTGGGCCATTAATTGACAAACACGCAAAACTTGGAAACCCATTAGCATTTAAATTTACAAAACCTAAAATGGCTGATTTAAATTTTAGTTTTAGCGGTTTAAAAACAGGTATTTTATATTTTATCCAGAAAAAAGTAAAAGAAAATCCAAATTTTATTGAAGAAAACCTGAACGATATTTGTGCATCAATACAATATACCATTGTTGAAATTCTATTTGATAAACTTAAAAAAGCTGTAAACAAAACAGGAATAAAACATATTGCTATTGCAGGTGGTGTAAGTGCAAATTCTGAAATTAGAAAAACACTCAAAGAAACTGAATCTAAATATGGTTGGACTACCTATATTCCTAAATTTGAATACACCACAGATAATGCTGGAATGATTGCTATTACTGGCTATTTAAAGTACTTAGAAAATAATTTTAATCAAGATAATACAACTGCAACAGCACGATTAAAAGTAAGCGAACAATAAATTTTATGATATTTTAACTATTTATTTTAATTCTAAATTGTATTTTTGACGAAATGAATAAAGTTTTCAGAAAAATATCAGCAGTTATAATGGTAGCAATTTTATTGCTATCTACAACATCTTTTTCTGTTTACAAACATTTTTGTGGAGATAATTTAGTTACAATTTCAACTGAAGAAATTGATAGTTGTTGTACGTCTGAAGAAGATCCTTTAAAAACCAACAATCTTAATTTCTCTGAAAAAAATTGTTGCAAAAATGAGACATCTAGTAGCGATATTCAAATATTCGACACTACAAACCCTGTTAAAATAAGTAAAAATCAGGTTTTATTTTTAACCTCTTTTTACTATAATTTTATTGAAAAACCTACTTATTTAAATACTGCAAATAAGTATTATAAAGATTTTTCTCCCCAAAAACTTGTAGCAAATAAACAAGTCCTTTTTCAAACATTCTTAATTTGATATTACGCTTTTTTTAAAAGCTTAAAAGCCAATTCTAATATTGGCTAATTATCAATTATTAAGAATAATAACATGAATAAACATATTTTTATATTATTTATACTATTCCCCTTTATAGTATTTAGTCAAAAAACAATTAAAGGAACCATTTTAGATGCAAATAATTCTCCTATTTTAGGAGCTAGCATTTATTGGGAAAATTCTCAATTAGGTACAAATTCTGACGAGAAAGGAAATTTTGAAATTCAAACACTAGAAGATTATAGTAAACTTATTGTCAGTTTTATTGGCTATAAAACTCAAAATATTTCAATAAATAATTCAGAAGATTTAACTATTATTTTAATAGCCGACAACCAATTAGATGAAGTTCAAATTCAAACTAATAGAAAAAGTACTAGCAGACCTAATTATGTTGTAAAAAATATAATTAATGTAAATAAAGAAGAACTTTTAAAAGCAGCGTGTTGTAATTTAGCTGAAAGTTTTGAAACCAATCCTTCTATAGATGTAAATTATAGCGATGCCCTTACTGGAACAAAACAAATTAAAATGTTGGGTTTAACAAGTCCATACATTCAAATAGTTCAAGAAAACATTCCTAACATAAGAGGTGCAGCCCAAACGTATGGACTTACTTTTACGCCTGGAACTTGGGTTGAAAGCATCCAAATTACTAAAGGCGCCGGAAGCGTAGTTAACGGTTACGAAAGTATTGCAGGACAAATAAATGCTGAATTAGTAAAACCTTTAACCGATAAAAAATTATTTGTTAACACATATGGTTCACTTAATGGTAGGTTAGAATTAAATACTCATTTTAATACAAAAATTTCCGATAAATGGAATACAGGTTTGTACCTTCATGGAGATATGAGAGACAAAAAAATAGATGATAATAACGATAATTTTTTAGATGCTCCACTTACAAAACAAGTAAATATTATGAACCGATGGCAGTATACAGATACTGAAAAAGGATGGGTTAGCTTTATTAATTTACGGTATTTAAAAGATAATAAAACCACTGGAGAAATAAATTTCGAACCAGATATTCATAAAAAAACTACTACTTTTTGGGGAAGTGAAATAACTACTGAACGTTTTGAAACCTCAGCAAAAGTTGGTTATGTATATCCTGAATTACCCTATAAAAATTTAGGGTTACAGGTTGCTTACAGTTCTCATAATCAAGATTCTTATTTTGGTTTGAATGATTACAACATCAAACACGAGAGTGGTTATGCCAATTTTGTTTATAATTCTATAATTTCAGATACTCGTAATAAATTTGTTACTGGAGTTAGTGCCACTTTTGATAATTTTGATGAACTAGTTTTGACAAATAATTACAAAAGAAACGAAAACTCTGTTGGTGCTTTCTTTGAATATAATTACGATAACTTATCAAATTTAAGCCTTTCTGCAGGAATTAGAGTAGATCATCACAATTTATTAGAAACATTTATAACACCTCGTTTACATTTAAAATATACACCTTGGGAAACAAGTACATTTCGTTTATCTGCTGGTAGAGGGAAAAAAAGTGCTGCTATTTTTGCTGAAAACCAATGGCTTTTTGGAACAAATAGAACCATTAATATACTAAACAATAATGGTGAATTTTATGGTTTAAATCCTGAAATAGCTTGGAATTATGGAGCTTCATTTACACAAAAATTTAAATTTTTAAATAGAAATGGAAACATTATATTCGATTATTACAAAACCGATTTTAGTGAACAAATTATTGTAGATACGGAAAATCCTTCAGAAATTTCATTCTACAATGCTACAAGCAATACAAAAGCTAATAGTTTTCAGGTTGAAGTTAATTACAGTCCTTTTATACATTTCAATATTAAAACCGCATATAAATATCAAGACATAAAAAACAACTATATCTCTGGTAAAAAACAACAACCAATGCAACCTAAAAATCGTTTTTTCACCAACTTATCATTTCAGACACATCTAAATGAAAAAGACGGAAATTGGAAATTTGATTTTACATATAATTGGATAAGTGAACAACGTTTACCAGATACAAGCATTTTTACATCTGCTTATCAATTACCTGAATACGCCGATGCACATACCAATATGAATGCGCAAATTACAAAAGTTTTCTCACCTAGATTTGAGTGGTACTTAGGAGGTGAAAACTTAAGCAATCACAGACAAAAAACACCAATTTTAGGAGCTGATGATCCATTTGGAGCAAATTTTGATTCAAGTATTGTATACTCTTCTGTACTTGGTGCTATGTATTATACAGGAATTAGATTTAATATTGAATAACGATTTTATACAATTATAACCTTTAAAATAAATTTTAAAATGAAAAAAACACTATTAGTTATTGCAATTCTTTTTATAGGAATTTCAACGCAAGCACAAAAGAAAAATAAGAATGCTAAACTTAGTATTAATGTAAATGGTATTTGTGAAATGTGCAAAGACCGTATTGAAAAAGCTGTTTTAAAAACCAAAGGAGTAAAATTTTGTACTTGGAGCATAGAAACTCATGAACTTTCCTTAATTATGGATGAACGAAAAGTAGATGAACTTACCATTCATAAAAATATAGCTGCAGTTGGCCATGACACTCCAAAAGTAAAAGCTACAGATGAAGCTTACAACAGTTTACACGACTGCTGTAAATACGATAGAGTTGATCCTCAATATGGACACGAAGAAGAATAATTTAAATTAGGTTTAATTTTTTTACTCACAAATTCCTTATTTTACAATAAAGAATTTGTGAGTTTTAAATTTTAGACCAACACATAATTAACTCTATATCAATTAAATAAAGTTGAAAAAATTGAACATCCCAGATTTAAATCTTATAGGCTCTTAATTAATTGATTCTTTTATTTCTGAGATTCCTTTACAAAGGTTTGTAAATCTTTTCCTGTAGGCTCTTCAAAAACCTCTAAATCAAAATAAGGAATTGCAGCAATTACATGGTCAAAAATATCAGCCATAATAGCTTCATAATATGCCCATTGTTTATTTGTACTAAAACAATAAATTTCTAGAGGAATTCCTTTTGAGGTAGGTGCTAATTGCCTAACCATAGAAAATAACTCTTTACTAACTGAAGCATTTTGATTTAAATAAGCATCTAAGTATTTTCTAAAAACACCAAAATTAGTAAGGTTTCTTCCATTTATTAAAACAGACTTATCTGCATTAATTTTATTGTTATAATCTGTTATTTCTTTATATTTATCTTCTAAGTACTCAGAAACTAAGTTTATTTTCTTAAAACCATCAATTTCATCTTTAGTTAAAAACTTTATAGAAGATTGTTTAATTAAAATGGCTCTTTTTATTCTTCGTCCACCCGACTCTTCCATTCCTCTCCAGTTTTGGAAAGAATCTGAAATTAAACTATATGTAGGAATAGTAGTAAATGTATTATCCCAATTACGCACACGAACTGATGCTAAATTAATATCTGTAACCGTACCATCTGCTCCAAATTTTGGGTATGCAATCCAGTCACCTATTCTAACAATATCGTTAACAGAAACCTGAATTGAAGCTACAAAACCTAAAATAGTATCTTTAAAAATTAACAATATTACAGCAGATGCTGCACCTAATGTAGCAAAACTTAAAATATCTCTTCCTGTTAATTGATAAATGATAAAAATAATTGCTAAACCCCATAAAAAAATCATTATAACTTGAATATAGCTTTCTAAAGGCTTATCCTTATAACGTTCTTTGGTTCTTAAGTATCGCTGTGTAGACCTTAAAAAACTTCTAATAATTTTTACAAATAAAACAATTGCATATATACTTATAACATCTTCAAACCCTTTAAATAAAAGAGGAAAGTCTATTAAAATTGATGGAACTAATGCTTCTAAAAATATTAGAGGTATTATATGAGCTATATACCTAGGAAATTTACTTTGCACTAAAAAATCATCAAATGTAGTAGTAGTTTTAACAGAAAACATATCAAAACCTTTGATTATAATTCTTCTTAAGGTTCTGTCTAAAAAATAAGCACCTACAGCAATTATACTTAGTGTTATAATTAAATTTAATAGCTCTGCCCAAAAATTAGAAACTCCTCTATCAAGGAAAACTTCTTTAATAAAAGTGGTGTAATCAATTAGATTAATAAAATCAATCATAGTTATAATTTTTAATAAAAATCAATAAATTTTAAGATAAATAAAGCTCCATAATTGAAACTTTTCGAGAATCCGTTTATATTATTTTAAATTAACAATATCCATATTGTATGAAATTAAAATGGTTTAACCTCAACAATACAGATATTTTAATAAAATATTTTTTTAGAATAAAATAAAAAATCTGACTGCTTTAAAATTTAGCATCTACACTCCAAGCCTCTAAATAGTCTTTAATAACTTTTATAAACATTCCTCCTAATGCACCATTTACAACTCTATGATCATAAGAGTGTGAAATAAACATTTTATGTCTTATTCCTATAAAATCACCTTCAGGTGTTTCAATTACAGCAGGCACTTTTCTAATAGCACCCAAAGCTAAAATAGCGACTTGTGGTTGATTAATAATTGGAGTTCCAAAAACACTTCCAAAACTTCCAACATTTGTAACAGTATAAGTACCGTCTTGAATATCATCTGGATTTAATTTTCCAGTTCTAGCTCTATTTGCTAAATCGTTTACAGATCTTGTTATTCCAACTAAATTTAACTGATCTGCATTTTTAATTACCGGTACAATTAAATTTCCATCTGGTAAAGCTGCAGCCATTCCTAAATTAATATTTTTTCTTTTGATAATTTTATCACCATCAACAGAAATATTAATCATTGGATATTGTTTAATAGCTTTTGCAACTGCTTGCATAAAAATTGGAGTATAGGTTATTTTCTCACCTTCACGTGCAAAAAATTGGTCTTTAATTTTATTTCTCCATTTAACAATATTGGTTACATCAACTTCAATAAATGATTGTACATGTGCCGATGTTTGAACAGACTCTGACATATGATGGGCTATTAATTTTCCCATTCTGCTCATTTCAATTATTTCATCACCTCCATTAACTGAAACTGGAGTTACAGGTTTTACTGCAGTTTTATTTTCGATTATATTTTTTGAAACAGGCTCCTTTTTTTCAACTGGTGTAACTTCATTTTTTCCACTTTCTAAATATGCAAAAATATCATCTTTTGTAACTCTATTGTCTTTCCCAGTTCCAACAATAGCTTCTAATTGTTCAATTGAAACACCTTCTTTTTCTGCTATATTTCTAACTAAAGGAGAATAAAATTTACCCGATGCGGATTTTTTTTCTATACTTGTTGTTTCAATTACCTCATTAACTTCTTTTTCTAATTCAATAGTTGTAGCTTCATCAACAACTTCAACTTCATCTGTAGTATTTGTACTTTCGTTTTCTCCTAAAGTTTCAATTATTGCAATGGTATCACCAACTTTTACTACACTATCAACATCATACAATATCTCTATTAAAGTTCCTTCTACTTCACTCGGCACTTCAGAATCTACTTTATCTGTTGCAATTTCTACAATTGCTTCATCTAGTTCAACACTACTGCCAACTTCTTTTAACCAAGAAGTTATA
The DNA here is from genome assembly GCF_022429645.1 of Lutibacter sp. A80. GTDB lineage: Bacteria > Bacteroidota > Bacteroidia > Flavobacteriales > Flavobacteriaceae > Lutibacter. Next base: position 3,888,091 of record NZ_CP092480.1, on the reverse strand, counting down.
GTTGCTTCTGCAACACTTTCACCCATTTTAGGAATTTTTACTTCAAATTTTGCCATTATGTGTGTTTTTTTAAGTTCGGCAAATTTACAAAAATTATAGCCCAATATTAAATATGTTGAGCTTTATATTCTAGCAAGAGTTTCCTATAAAAAATTTAATAATATTTGATTTGAAAAAAACTTAACCTTAAAAACATATTAATATACTTAACAAAATATATGCTAGATAGATTTTACTCCAAATTATGCATAAAAAAACTCGAACATTTTAAATGTCCGAGTTTAAGTTAAGTATTTTTATAATTACACTTAAATAGTCATAGAAAAGACTCTGGTTTCTGGTTTATTTTCAATTAAACGTAAATCAAAGGCCATACAAATATTTCTAATAAACATTCTTCCCTCTTCTTTTACAGTTATTTTAGTATTTGAAACTTCAACCAAACCATCGTCAATTATCTCTTGTAAGCGTTCTATAATTTCTGTTTTTACTTTTTCACTTAATTTATTATCCCATTCAGTTTCTAGGTTACACATTAAATTTAAAATATGTTTTCTAATAACTAAATCCGTATCAGTTAATAAATGACCTCTAAAAATTGGAATAATTCCTTTATTCACTTTTTTAGTATAGGTATCAACATCTTTTTCATTTTGCGCAAAAGCATACCAAGAATCTGAAATTGAAGACATTCCCAGACCAATCATTAATTCGGTTTTACCAGCAGTATACCCCATAAAGTTTCTATGTAATTTTTTAGATTCCATAGCTTTATGTAACGAATCGGTTGGCAAAGCAAAATGATCCATACCAACTTCAACATAACCATTATCAAAAAACAATTGTTTTCCTAATTCGTATAAATGACGTTTCTCAGTATCTTTAGGTAAATCATTTTCATCAAAACCACGTTGTCCAACTCCTTTTATCCAAGGTACATGTGCATAACTGTAATAAGCAATTCTATCTGGTTTTAATTCAATGGTATTTTTTATGGTATTTCGTATACTTTCTTCGGTTTGAAAAGGCAATCCAAAAATTAAGTCGTGACTGATAGATTCATAACCTATTTTTCTAGACAAATCGTTTACACGTTTTACTTGCTCAAAACTTTGAACACGATGTATTGCTTTTTGAACCTTAGGATCGTAATCTTGAATTCCAAAACTATTTCGTCTTGAACCTAAATCATATAAGGTTTGTAATTGCTCTTCTGAAGTATGATTTGGATGTCCTTCATAACTAAAATCAAAAGTTTCAAACTTATCGGCTCTTTTAAAAATTCCGTTTATTAGTTTTTTTAAATTTTCTGAAGAAAAGAAAGTTGGTGTTCCTCCACCTAAATGAATTTCTCTAATTTTTGGTCTTTCAACCAATAAATCACAATATAAATCCCATTCTTTTAAAACAGTTTCTAAATAAGGTTGTTCTACTTCGTGACGTTTTGTTATTTTTTTATGACACGCGCAAAACGTACATAAACTTTCGCAAAAAGGTAAATGAATGTATAAGCTAATTCCCTCTACTTCATTACTTTCGTCAAACGATTTTTTAACTGTACGTTCCCAATCTTGTTGAGCAATTCCTTCTTTATCCCAAAAAGGTACTGTTGGATAACTGGTATACCTTGGTCCTGGAATATTATATTTTTGAATTAGATTCTTCATAATTAGCAGTGAGTTGTTAGTAATAAGAAATGAGTAATGAAATTCTATTCAATATTAAAATCTCAATTCTATTATCTAGTTATTATACTCTTTAACAGCATCAATAAATGCTTTGGCATTATCTAAAGGTACGTGTGGTAAAATTCCGTGACCTAAATTTACAATATATTTATCTTTTCCAAATTCATCAATCATCTCTTTTACCATTGTTTTAATTACTTTTGGAGGCGATAACAAACGAACAGGATCAAAATTACCTTGTAAAGTTACTTTATTTCCAGTTAATTTTCGAGCTACTTTTGGAGCAACTGTCCAATCAATACCAATAGCAGATGCATTTGAATTTGCCATATCTTCCAATGCAAACCAACATCCTTTTCCAAAGGCAATTACTGGCGCATCATCTTTTAATGCTTCAATAATTTGATTGATGTATTTCCAAGAAAATTCTTGATAATCTGTTGGAGATAACATTCCTCCCCAAGAATCAAAAATTTGAACAGCATTTACACCCGATTTTACTTTTTCTTTTAAGTAAGCAATGGTTGTATCTGTTATTTTTTGCAATAACGTATGCGCTGCAATTGGTTGTGTAAAACAAAATTCTTTGGCTTTATCAAAGTTTTTTGAACCTTGACCTTGTACGCAATAACATAAGATTGTCCAAGGTGAACCTGCAAAACCAATTAACGGAATCTCGTTATTCAACAACTCTTTAGTTGCTTTAATTGCTTCCATAACATAACCTAATTCAACAGTTACATCTGGCACAATTACATTGTCTACATCTTTTTGAGATCGAATAGGATTTGGCAACCAAGGACCAACACCTGGTTTCATTTCAACCTCAATATTCATAGCTTGAGGAATTACTAAAATATCAGAAAATAAAATAGCAGCATCCATACCATATCTACGAATTGGTTGTACTGTTATTTCTGAAGCTAATTCTGGAGTTCTACAACGTGTGAAAAAATCATATTTTTCACGAATAGCTATAAACTCTGGTAAATATCTTCCTGCCTGACGCATCATCCAAACTGGTGGACGCTCAACAGTTTCTCCTTTTAATGCTCTTAAAAATAAATCGTTTTTTATCATTTTTTTAGTATCTGGTAGTTGGTATCTTATAGTTGGTATCTTATAGTTGGTATTAAGTATTTATTACTAGATACCTCAAACTTTTAATTAAATTTATCTGCAACAGCTTTCATGGCTATTTGTATTGCCGAACGCACTTTATAAATATCTCTTTTTGACATAGCTGTTGCTAAAAACCAAGATTCAAATTGTGATGGTGGTAAGAATACTCCGTGTTCCATCATTTTCCAAAAGAATGTTTTAAACTTTTTAGTATCACTTGTTTGCGCTGTTTTAAAATCTACTACTTTTTCTTTTGTAAAAAATGGATTGATCATAGAACCAAATCTATTCACTTGTAAATCAATACCATTTTCTTTAGCAGCGGCTTTCATTTCACGCTCTAAAAATGCAGCAGTTTTTTCAAAATCTGCATAAGGATTCTGTTTTTTTAATTCTTTTAAAGTAGCAATTCCACAAGACATTGCTATTGGGTTTCCTGACAATGTTCCTGCTTGATACATATCTCCTAAAGGCGATACCATTTCCATAATCTCATTTCTTGCTCCATAAGCTCCTACAGGAAAACCTCCTCCAACAACTTTTCCCAAACAAGTTATATCAGCTTCAAAACCTAATAATTCTTGTGCTCCTCCAAATTTAGATCGGAAACCTGTCATTACCTCATCTGCTATTAATAAAACACCACTAGCTTTTGTTAATGCTCTTAACTCTTCAATAAAATCTTTATTAGGCTGAATTACTCCCATATTACCAGCTATTGGCTCAATAATAACAGCTGCAACATCATCTTTTCTTAGGTGGTGCTCAACACTATCAATATTATTATATTCTGCAATAAGTGTATTTTTAACAGCCTCATCAGGTACTCCTTTACTACCAGGAATACTTAATGTAGCTAAACCAGAACCAGCTGCAACTAATAATGCATCTGAATGACCGTGATAACAACCTGAAAATTTTATTATTTTATTTTTTCCTGTAAAGGCTCTAGCTAAACGGATTGCACTTAAAACAGCTTCTGTACCAGAATTTACAAAACGAACTTTATCCATTCCCGGAAAAGCATCACAAACTAAACCTGCCAAAATAATTTCACCTTTAGTAGAAGCGCCAAAAGTATAACCGTTTTTTAAATATTTTTTTACAGTTTTTTCAACCACACTATTTCTATGTCCTAAAATCATTGGGCCATAAGATAATACCATATCTACATACTCATTCCCATCAACATCGTAAATTTTACTCCCTTTGGCTTTATCAATAAAAATTGGTACGCCTCCAACAGATTTAAAAGCTCTTACTGGTGAATTTACAGCTCCTACTAAATGTTTTTTTCCTTTAGTGTATAATTCAATTGATTTTTCTAATTTCATAATGTTTTATTTTTTTAATAATTTTGCTACCTCTTTAGCAAAATAAGTAATAATAATATCGGCTCCTGCCCTTTTCATAGACAATAAGCTTTCCATCATTACACGTTCACCATCAATCCACCCTTTTTCTGCTGCCGCTTTAATCATTGCATATTCTCCACTTACATTATAACACGCAATTGGACGGTCAAAATTATTTTTTAAATCTCTAATAATATCTAAATAAGCCAAGGCCGGTTTTACCATTAAAATATCTGCCCCTTCTTGATCGTCAAAAGTTGCTTCGCGCAACCCTTCATCTCTATTTGAAGGATCCATTTGGTATGTTCTTCTATCTCCAAAAGATGGAGCTGAATCTGCAGCATCTCTAAAAGGTCCATAAAATGCAGAAGAGTATTTTACAGCATACGACATTACTGGTAAATTTGGAAAACCTGTATTGTCTAAAGCTTCACGTATAGTTGCAATCATTCCGTCCATCATTCCTGAAGGCGCAACCATATCAACACCTGCTTTTGCATGTGAAATTACTTGTTTTGATATATTTACTAAAGTTGCATCATTATCCACATCATTATCGTGAATTATTCCACAATGTCCGTGACTTGTATATTCACAAAAACAAACATCAGTAATTACGTACAAACTAGGATAATTCTTTTTAATAAAACGAATTGCTTGTTGCATAATTCCGTTATCGTTCCAAGTTTCTGAACCTGTATCATCTTTTTTTGAAGGAATTCCAAATAACAATACTGCTGGAATATCTAAAGCTACAACTTCATCCAATTCTTTTGAAATAGTATCTAAAGAGTACCGCTTAATTCCCGGCATTGAAACAATTTCTGCTTCAATATTTGTACCTTCTTCTATAAATAAAGGATAAATTAAATCGTCTATTGTTAGTTTATTTTCTCTAACTAAGCGGCGAATATTTTCTGTTTTACGTAAACGTCTGGTTCTATTCATTTTAATACTATTTAATTATTTATTAGTTATTGAATTATTAGTATGCTATATTTCTAATGCTCCTCAACAACTTTTTCGAAATATTTATTTACAGATTTTAACACACTTTCAACTGTTGATAATTTAGAAATCTCAACATTTTTAAAGTGTTTTTTTGCTTCTTCTGCTGTAGTTTCTCCAATGCAGAAAGCTACAATATCATTCGCTATATTATCTTTTAGATAACTTTCTATACCGGATGGACTGTAAAAAAGGATTCCTTTATATTTTTCTTCAATTTTTCTTGGAGTTAATTGCGTTTGATAACATTCAACTTCATTAACTTTTATACCACTCTCGGTTAATTTGGTAGGAAGGTAATCTCTTCTTTTATTTCCACAGAAAAATGTAACTTCATCATCTTTTAAATTCGAAACTAAATAATTTGCTAGTTTCTCCGCTGAATTTTCAATATGAGCCACTTTACCAATTCGTTTTTCTATTAAACGTTTTGTTCTTCTACCAACACAATAGATATTTTCAAAATCTAATTCCATTGGAGAAAAGTTATTTAATAGAGCTTCAACAGCATTTTGACTGGTAAATAATACATTTTTAATTGGTTTTTTAACAACTATTGGTCTTAATCTATTATTTCTAATTGTTATAAAATCACTACTTGTTACACCTATTTTAGAGTTCAGCAGGTTTGTTTGATCGTGAGAAAGACTTTTTGTAGAATATATAAGAGTTGATTTTTCTATATCAATTATTTCACGCATTATTTTTTTACCGCCTCTTTCTAAAATGTAATTTGCTCCAAACTTCCCTAAATCAGTTGCATTATTAACGGCAACTTCTTTAGAAAATTCCATTTTATGTTTACCATCAGGACTAAATAACGCACCTTTAAATTTTATTTCATCTTCAAATATCATTGCCAAAGCTCCTATTGGCGCAGTACAGCCTCCTTCTAGGGTTTGTAAAAAGTCACGTTCAATTTTTACGCAAGTTGCTGTTTCTTCGTGATTAATTTCTTTACAAGCTTCTAAAATTTCTTCATTTTTTTCTAAAGCAACAATCATTACAGCTCCTTGTGCTGGAGCTGGAATCATCCAATCTAATTTTATATGTTTTTGTTTTTCGGGTAATAATTTTAATCTTTTTAATCCTGCAGATGCAAAAACAGCTCCATCCCAATCACTCTCTTCTAATTTTTGCAAACGCGTAATTACATTACCTCTAATTCCAGTAATTTTATGATGTGGGTAACGATATAGCCATTGTGCTTTTCTACGCAAACTTCCTGTAGCAATTACTGCAGTATCATTTGTAAAAAAGTTCTCATCATCTTTAATTACCAATACATCGTTAAAATCCCCTCTTTTTAAATAAGCAGCTTGTACAATTCCTTCAGGTAATTTTGTAGGTACATCTTTAGATGAATGTACCGCAATATCTATTTCTCCATTTAACAGAGCGATATCTAAATTTTTGGTAAAAACTCCAGTGATTCCTAATTCATATAAAGGTTTATCTAAAACAACATCTCCTAAAGAATCTATTTTTACAATTTCTGTTTTATGACCGAAATGTTCTAACTGTTCTGCAACTGTATTTGCTTGCCAAAGTGCTAGTTCACTTGAGCGAGTACCAATTCTAATAATTTTATCCATTCTAAATTTCGGTTTTTTCTAAGTCGAATATTTTGCTAATAACATTTATGCTTTGATCCACCGAAGTTTCTTCATCTTTTAAATGCTTAACAAATTGTGTAGTTATTTTTTGAATCATTCTGTTAGTAACAAACTCTGCATGTTCAACATTAAAGTTCTTTATTTTTTTTGAATGAAAATCAATTTCATCATGTTGAATTGCCTTTAACGATTCTTTTAATGCATTTACAGCTGGCACATATTTTCTATGTGAAATCCAATCGTTAAACTCTTGCTTGTATTTTTCAATTATTTCTTGTGCTAAAGGAATTTGCTTTTTACGAATTTCTATAGTATTATCTGTAATTTTAGAAAGTTCATCTAGATTAATTAATCTAATTCCTGGCTCATTTTTAACAGTAGATTCTACATTTTCAGGCATTGATAAATCAATAATTAACAATTCTTTACCTGGTTTTAAATGATTTTTTAAAACTGTAGGAGTTGTTGATCCGGTAGAAACAATTAAAATATCTGTTGTATGTATTTCTTCGGTTAAACTAGAATAATCTACAACTTTAACATTCTCGTGTATTTGTTCAAATCCAATTGCTTTTTCAAGCGTTCTATTAACTAATGTAATATTTTTGTTTGAAGTATATTCCAATAAATTTTTACAGGTGTTTTTTCCAATTTCACCTAAACCGTAAATTAAAACTTTTTTATTATTATAATCATCTACGGTATTAATAATATATTGAATTGCAGCATAGGCTACTGAAGTTGTTCCCGAACTTAATTTAGTATTGTTCTTAACACTTTTACTTGCGTGCAATACCAAGTTCATCAATCGCTCTAAATAAGCATTTGTAGTTCCTAGTTTTTTAGCTAATTTATAAGCTTGTTTTAACTGACCAACTATTTCATAATCTCCTAATATTTGACTATCTAATCCAGTTGCAATATTAAATAAATGATTTACCGCTTCGTTATTTTTATAAACATTAGAAACATTTATAAAATCTTCTACATTTCCATTAGAATATTTTGTTAATAAACTAATTAACTCAAACGGGTGCTTTGCAAATCCTGTAATTTCAGTTCTGTTGCAAGTAGATAAAACAAAAATACCCTCAATCCCTTTTTCTTTTGCTTCAGCTAATAAAAGTTTTTGATTTTCTTTAGTTAAACTAAAAGCCCCACGTACTTTTACATCTGCTTTCTTATAACTTAAACCTACATTATAAAATTTTGTAGGCAAACTTTCTAAACTCATATAATTTTGTATTATCAATAAGTGTCGACAAAAGTACAAATATATTATTCCTGAAAATAACGACAAAAGTACTATTATTGTCGATATAAGTTACTTACCGTAATTTAGACTACTTCTAAATAACAAAATTACAATCACTATATCAATGTTAATCAGCAAAATAAGGCTTAAAAAAATATGACAAATATCATGTTCAACAATAAAAAAAAGAGTATAGCGTATAAATAAATATTGTACTTTTGTAAATATTTTATAGAATTTTTAGAAAAATAGCTTATGAAAACTAATCTTGAAAATTACAAATATATCGACAAAAGTACCAATCTACTTTTAAATGAAAAAGATACTTTTAAAGTTTATCATTTCAACAACTTAACTTCTAACAATAAGTTATTTCAACAGCAATTAACCAACAATTACATTCAAATTTACTTTTGCAATACCAACAAATGTACAGTTGCTTTTAATTTTGAACATTGTGCTACACATTTAGATGCTGGAAATTCTACAATGGTTTATTTTAAAGATGAAAAAATGAATATTCTTTATAATTTACCTCCAAGAAGTGAACTAATTTCTGTTTTAATTTCTATAGAATATTTTCATTCATTATTTTCTATTGATGGTAATTTTTTATTTAACTTTAATAGTTTTAAAATAGGAAAGCCAATTATAGAACCTAAACAAATTACACCAACAATTCAGCACATATTAAATCAACTAATATCAAAACAAATTACTAAGGCATTACGCCCAGTTTTTATTAAAGGTAAAGTGTATGAGTTGTTAAGCTATTATTTTAACACTTCTAATGCAAATAAAAGTGAAAACGAAAATTGTCCGTACATTGCAAATGAAGAAACTGTAAGCAAAATAAAACGCGCTAAAGAAATAATTATTGAAGAAATGACCAATCCTCCATCTCTAGAAAACCTAGCAAAAAAAGTAGGTTTAAATATAAAAAAATTAAAAACAGATTTTAAAGAATTTTATGGCGTGCCTGTATTTACTTTTTTATTAAATTATAAAATGGATCTGGCTAAAGAATTACTTCGAGAACAACAACTAAATGTAAACGAAATAGCTGCACAATTAGGGTACAGTACATCCAGTCATTTTATAGCTGCATTTAAAAGAAAATTTAAAACAACACCAAAACAATACGCAAAATCATAAAATTATGAAAGGAGCATTATTAGTAAATTTAGGTTCTCCAGATAGCACCTCTGTAAAAGATGTAAAAAATTATTTGGATGAATTTTTAATGGACAAGCGGGTTATTGATACTCCTTATCTTATTAGAGCTTTTGTTGTTAAAGGCATTATTTTAAATACAAGACCAAAAAAATCTGCTGAAGCTTATAAAAAAATTTGGTGGCCCGAAGGTTCTCCTCTTATTGTTTTATCTGAAAGATTACATACAAAAGTAAAAACACAAGCAAATACTCCTGTTGAATTAGCAATGCGTTACGGAAAACCCTCTATACATAGTGGTATTCAAAAATTATCGGATCAAGGAGTTACAGAAATTTTATTAATTCCATTATACCCACAATTTGCAATGGCAACTACAGAAACCATTGTTGTTTTAGCTAATAAAATTGTAAAAAAACATTTTCCACATATTAAAATTACTGATGTTCCTGCGTTTTATAATAAAAAAGATTATATAGAAGTATTAAGCAATAGTATTCAAAAACATTTGAAAGCAAATAAACCAGATTATTTATTATTTTCTTATCACGGTGTTCCAGAACGCCACATTAAAAAATCTGATATAACAAAATCACATTGTAAAATTGATGGTAGTTGCTGCAATACACCTTCTCCTGCACATGAGTTTTGCTACAGACATCAATGCTACCAAACTACTAAAAATGTTGCTGAGTTTTTAAATTTAAAAGAAGGCACTTATAGCACTTCATTTCAATCGCGTTTAGGAAGAGATCCTTGGCTACAACCTTATACAGATAAAACCATTGATGAATTTGCCCAAAAAGGCATTAAAAATTTAGCAGTGGTAACACCTGCTTTTGTTTCAGATTGCTTAGAAACTTTAGAAGAAATTGGAATGGAAGCAAAAGAATCGTTTAAAGAAAATGGTGGAGAACAGTTCTCTACAATTCCGTGTTTAAATGATGATGACATTTGGGCACAAACAGTAGCAAATTGGATTAATAATTGGGCTCAATAATATGGAATATTTATACATAAAGTCGCTTCACATTATATTTATAACCACCTGGTTTGCAGGCTTATTTTATATCATTCGTTTATTTATATATTTTAAAGAAGCTGAAGAAAAACCAGTTCCAGAAAGAAACATTTTGACCAAACAATATCAGGTAATGATAAAAAGACTTTGGTATATTATCACATGGCCTTCTGCAATTTTAGCTACAACTTTTGCTATTATTCTACTAATTTTACAACCTTCTTGGCTACAACAAAGCTGGATGCACATTAAACTGGCATTTGTAGCATTGTTGTTTTTTTATCACGGAACCTGCCAAGTTATCTACAATCAAACTCAAAATAACACCTTAAAATATTCTTCAACATTTTTAAGAATTTGGAATGAAGTTGCAACAATTATTTTATTCGCCTGTGTTTTTTTAGTAGTTCTTAAAAACTCTTTAAGTTGGATTTTTGGAACTGTTGGTATTATTGGGGTTTCAATTTTATTGATGTTAGGTATTAAATTGTACAAGAATATCCGAAAAAAAAATAATTGGGATAAATAAACATGGTTTACAATTATTTCAATTTATTATTAAAATTATTACTAAGTTGATAAAATTATTTCTATTTTTTATTCAAAAAAACAGTAATAAAGCAATTCATATAAACATATAACAAACTAAATATCAATTAATTAAATCTTTAAAAATGATTAAAGTCATTTAATTTTCGAAAACGTTTTCGTAATTTTAGCCTATTATACATAATTTATAGTAGAAACTTATGAAAAAACTATTGTTAGGAAATGAGGCTTTAGCCCAAGGTGCTATTGATGCTGGTATATCAGGCGTTTATGCATATCCTGGAACTCCATCTACAGAAATTACAGAATACATACAAAACTCTAAAATAGCCCAAGAATTAAACATTCACTCTAAATGGTCTGTTAATGAAAAAACAGCTATGGAAGCTGCACTTGGAATGTCTTATGCGGGAAAAAGATCCATGACTGTTATGAAACATGTGGGTTTAAATGTAGCTGCAGATGTTTTTATGAATATGGCTGTTGCTGGTATAAATGGCGGATTAGTAATTGCTGTTGCAGATGATCCTTCTATGCATTCTTCGCAAAACGAACAAGACTCTAGAAATTATGGGAAATTTGCCATGATTCCTATTTTTGAACCCTCAAATCAACAAGAAGCTTACTATATTACTAAATATGCTTTTTATTTATCTGAACAATTAGAGTTGCCTGTTATGATTAGAATGGTAACTCGACTTTCACATTCCAGATCAGGAATTGAACTTGGTAAAAGAAGAGCTCAAAACAATATTCATTTACCAAAAAATAAACACCAATTTCAATTAATACCAATTCATGCCAGAAAAAGGTATAAACATTTGGTTGCCATACAAACCGATATTAAAGAAAGTTCAGAAAATAGTGAATTCAATAAATATATTGATGGCCCAAACACTTCAATGGGAATTATTGCTTCAGGTATAGCATTTAATTATTTAATGGAAAATTTTGAAGATGATAGCTGCCCATTTCCTATTCTTAAAATAGCGCAATATCCATTACCAAAAAGACAGGTAAAAAAACTTTTCAACAGCTGTAAAAAAATATTGGTTTTAGAGGATGGAGCTCCTTTTATAGAAGAAATAATTTCAGATTATTTTGGTGAAAACAAAAAAGTAATTGGCCGCTTAACCGGACATTTAAACAGAGTTGGCGAACTAAATCCCGATAATATTTCTGAAGCTTTAGGTTTTGATAGAGCAAATAGTGAAAATATACCTAAAATAGTTGCCGGTAGACCTCCAGAATTATGTGTTGGTTGTGCTCATAGAGATTTATTTGAAGCTATAAACAACTTAAAAACCGAGAATACAGCTCAGCAAGTTTTTGGAGATATTGGTTGTTATGCCTTAGGTGCACTACCTCCATTTGAAAGTATCAATACTTTAATTGATATGGGTGCTTCTATTACAATGGCTAAAGGTGCTTCAGATGCTGGAATACATCCTTCAATTGCAATTATTGGCGATTCAACTTTTACACATTCAGGTATGACGGGACTTTTAGATGCCGTTATTGAAAATACACCTATTACCATAATTATTTCAGATAATTCTGCTGTTGCAATGACAGGTGCACAAGATTCTGCAGCTTCAGGTAGATTGATAAATATTTGTAAAGGAATTGGAGTTGATGAAAAGCATTTAAAAGTTATAACTCCTCTTCATAAAAATTTAGACCAAAATATTGATTTAATTAGAGAAGAAATTAATTATAACGGCGTTTCTGTTGTAATAGCACAACGCCCTTGTGTTCAACTTCCTAAAGCAAAAAAAGATCAATTAAAAAAATTAAAACAAGTATCCATAAATTAGCAAAACAATGAAAACAAATATAATTTTAGCTGGAGTTGGCGGACAAGGAATTTTAACAATTGCTGCTGTTTTAGATACTGCTGCAATAGAAAGTAATTTAAATATTAAACAATCTGAAGTTCACGGAATGAGTCAACGAGGCGGTGCAGTACAAAGCCACGTAAGAATTTCAGACGAAGAAATATTTTCAGATTTAATTCCTGAAGGAAAAGCCGATATGATTATTTCTGTTGAGCCAATGGAATTATTGCGCTATTTACCATTTTTAAAAAAAGACGGTTTTTTAATAACGGATTCAAACCCTTTTGAAAATATTAAAAACTATCCTGAATTAGAAGATTTATATAAAGAAATAAAAACGCATAAAAACAGTATTTTAATAAATGCCAAAAATATTGCTAAAGAAATTGGGAATTCCAGAGCTACAAATATTGTATTGTTAGGCGCTGCTTCTTCCCTACTTCCTTTAAGTGATGATAATTTACAAATGGCAATTAAAATGCTTTTTGAAAAAAAAGGTGAACGTATAATTAATAAAAATTTAGAAGCTTACCAAAAAGGAAAAGAAATTGCTTCGGAAAAAGTTTCTTTATAAAAATTTATTTAATGTTACATAAAAAATTACTCAACCCTAAAAGCATTGCTATTGTTGGAGCATCTAATAACATACATACACCTGGAGGACGCGTTTTAAAAAATATAATTGAACACAATTTTAAAGGCGAACTTATAACTGTAAATCCAAAAGAAACAGAAATACAAGGTATAAAATGTTATCAAAATATTAAAGACATTCCTAAAGTTGATGTTGCAATTATTGCAATTGCCGCTAAGTTCACTTTAGAAACAATAAAAGTGCTAGCCCAGCAGAAAAACACAAAAGGTTTTATTATTTTTTCAGCTGGTTTTAGTGAAAAAGATGCTGCGGGTAAAAAATTAGAACAAGCCATAGTTGATGAAATTAATTCTGTTGGAGGAACATTATTAGGTCCTAATAATATTGGATTAATAAATCAAAATTATGCAAGTGTTTTTACAACTCCAATACCAAAATTAGATAAAAAAGGTGTCGATTTTATTTCAGGGTCTGGCGCTACAGCTGTTTTTATTATTGAAGCTGCAATGGCAACAGGTTTAACATTTTCAAGTGTTTATTCCGTTGGAAATTCGGCACAAATTGGAGTTGAAGAAGTTTTAGAACATTTAGATGAAACTTTTAATAAAAGTACAAGTTCAAAAATAAAACTCTTATATATTGAAAGCATTGAAAATCCACAAAAACTACTAAAACATACAACTTCATTAATACAAAAAGGATGCAAAATTGCAGCAATAAAAGCAGGAAGTTCTTCTGCAGGAAGCCGAGCTGCAAGTTCACATACAGGTGCTTTGGCTAATTCAGACACCGCAGTTGATGCCTTATTTAAAAAAGCCGGAATTATTCGTTGTTTTGGTAGAAATGAGCTAATTACGGTAGCATCAATATTTATGCATCCAAAACTTAACGGCAAAAACATTGCTATAATAACACACGCTGGTGGTCCTGCCGTAATGTTAACCGATACTTTATCTAAAAACGGATTAAATATTCCTGAAATTAAAGGCCCAAAAAGTGAAGAGCTACTCAGTAAATTATTTTTAGGCTCATCCGTTTCTAATCCAATAGATTTTTTAGCCACAGGTAATGCCGAACAACTAGAAACTATTGTAGATTATTGTGAAAATTATTTTACAGAAATTGATGCAATGGTGGTTATTTTTGGAAGTCCAGGTTTGTTTAAAGTATTTGATGTTTATGATGTACTTCATAAAAAAATACGCACTTGTAAAAAACCAATTTTCTCCGTACTTCCTTCTGTTGTTAATGTTAAAAATGAAATTGAATATTTTATTTCAAAAGGAAACATAAATTTCCCTGATGAAGTTATTTTTGGAAATGCATTGGGAAAAGTAGCAAATAATATAAAACCTATTACTACAACAACTACTTCAACAACTATTAATGCTGAAAAAATTAGAATTCTAATTAATAAAGCCGAAAATGGTTATTTAAAACCTCAAATAATTAAAGAGATTTTACTTGCTGCAGAAATACCAATTGTAAACGAAGCTGTTTGCACAACTAAAGAAATTTGCATAAAAAAAGCAAAAAAATTAGGATTTCCAGTGGTTATGAAGGTTGTTGGCCCTATTCATAAAAGTGATGTTGGAGGAATAATTTTAAATATTACTTCTGAAGAAAAACTTGTTGCTTCATTTAATAAAATTATGAAAATAGATGGCGCTACAGCTGTTTTAATTCAACCAATGAAAAAAGGGATTGAATTATTTATAGGAGCCAAAAAAGAAGGTGATTTTGGACATTTAATTTTATGTGGTTTAGGAGGCATTTATATTGAAGTTTTAAAAGATGTTAACACGCTTTTAGCTCCAGTTTCTGAAATTGAAAGTTTAAACATGATTCGCAATTTAAAATCTTATAAAATAATTAAAGGTATTAGAAATCAAGAAGGTGTAAATGAACATTTATTTGCAGAAATAATTACAAAAGTATCTAATTTAATAACAATAGCTCCAGAAATAGTTGAGTTAGATTTAAATCCACTTCTAGGAAATAAAACAGAAATTTTAGCTGTGGATGCAAGAATTAGAATTGAAAAACAATAATTATTCTATAATTTCTACGTGCCCTCTAACATTTGGGCAAGTACTACCTATTAAGAAATTAGTTGTTTTTGGATGAATTTTAAATGAAACATTTTCATTTTTTAATTCCTGAATATGTGCAATAATTTTTTTATTTGAAATTGTTGAATTATCAAATACAACGGCTTCAATTTTATTGTTTTTTATTATTTTTTTTATTTCAGAAAAATCATCTAAAATCGACTCTTTTACCACTAAATACTTTTTATTTAAAAAATTTACAATTAATTTATCATCACCTAAATACAATAAATTAAATGCTGGCTTTACCCCTTTTTTAACTTTAGTAAATCTAAAATATTTTAATAAATACCAAAATTCAATACCAATACGCATTATAAAATCATAAACCATATTCAATTTAAAATGCATTTTATAAAATATCTTCATTGCATCATGAAAATGGTTTAGGTATTTGCTGTTTTTGGTTGTGCTTTCTCCTTTAAAATGAATTATTTGAGTATCCGCATAATAGTAATTTTGATATCCTTTATTCAAAATTTTCATACTTAAATCTATGTCTTCTCCATACATAAAATAAGCTTCACTAAAGCCTTCAACCTCGTTAAAAACAGTTCGTTTTATAAACATAAATGCTCCTGAAGCAATATCCATAACTCCAGATTCATTTTCATTTAAATGTGTTGCATAATATTTACCAGTACGCTTACTTGAAATACCAAAAAGCTTATTAAATGACACACTTGGAGTAGGAATTCCTCGTTTACTTTCAGGTGCAAACTCTCCAGATCCATCAATTAATTTAACGCCTAAAACGCCTAAATTATGTTTTGCTTTTGCAAAGTTTAAAATTTTATCAAGAGTGTCTTCTGCAATTATAGTATCTGGGTTTAAAATTAATAGATAATCTCCCGTTGCAATTTTAACACCCTGATTATTAGCTTTTGAAAAACCAATATTTTCTTTGTTTTCAATTAATTTAACTTCTGGATATTTTTCTTTTAGTAGTTTACAACTTTCATCTGTAGAATTATTATCAACCACAATAATTTCTGTACTATTATTTTTTGAAGCAGCTTGTACGCTTAAAATACATTGCTCTAAAAAATACCGTACATTGTAATTAACAATTACTATAGAAACATCCATAAAATTTTACAGTGAATTTTCAAAAGGAATTCTATTTACAATACTTCTTCCTAATGTTACCTCATCGGCATATTCTAATTCATCTCCAACAGCAATACCTCTTGCTATTGTTGAAGTTTTAATAGCATATTTTTCTAACTGTTTAAAAATATAAAAATTGGTAGTATCTCCTTCAATAGTGGAACTTAAAGCAAAAATTACTTCTTTAACAACTCCACTTTTTACTTTATCGATTAAACTATCTATTGTTAAATTTTGTGGACCAACACCTTCAATTGGAGATATTTTACCACCTAAAACATGATATAATCCTTTAAAACGAGACGTGTTTTCTATGGCCATTACATCTCTAACATCTTCAACAACACAAATAATTTCTTCATTTCGTGATGGATTTGCACAAATTTCACAAATTTCTACATCAGAAATATTATGACATTTTTTACATAATTTAATTTCATCAACTAAATTAGTTAATGCACCAGCTAATTGGTGTGTATGTGCTGCTGGCTGCTTTAATAAATGTAAAACCAGCCGCAATGCCGTTCTTTTACCAATTCCTGGTAATTGAGAGACTTCATTCACAGCATTTTCCAAAAGTTTAGACGAAAAATTCATTTCGCAAATGTACAATTTCAAACGATATTCTCAATAATTTTAGTTTCTTTGTTCTCTGTAAACTATTAAAACTAGTAAATGCAACC
Organism: Lutibacter sp. A80; assembly: GCF_022429645.1. GTDB lineage: Bacteria > Bacteroidota > Bacteroidia > Flavobacteriales > Flavobacteriaceae > Lutibacter. The sequence continues at coordinate 3,870,967 of NZ_CP092480.1, read as the reverse complement.
AATTTACATTCTTTTGCTAATCGCTGTCTATTTTTGTGTACTTTTAGCTATTGCCTATTTTACAGGTAAAAACGATTCTAACGACACTTTTTTTAAAGCTAATAGAAAATCCCCTTGGTATATTGTTGCTTTTGGTATGATAGGCGCATCATTATCAGGTGTTACTTTTATCTCGGTTCCGGGCTTAGTACAAGGATCGCAGTTTAGTTATTTGCAAATTGTTATTGGATATTTATTTGGGTATTTTGTAATTGCTTACGTGCTTATCCCCATTTATTATAATTTAAAAATCACTTCTATCTACGAATTTTTAAAACTCCGATTTGGAACTCACTCACATAAAACTGGTGCATTTTTCTTTTTTATATCAAGAGTATTAATTGCTTCATTTCGATTGTTTTTAGTAACTTCTGTACTTCAATATTTTATTTTTGATGCTTGGAATATACCCTTTGAAATTACTGTAATTTTTTCGGTTCTTTTAATTTGGATTTATACTTTTAAAGGAGGAATTAAAACAATAGTTTGGACAGATACCCTGCAGACTCTGTTTATGTTAATTGCAGTTTTTGCCACAATATTTATAATTATCAATAATTTAAATTGGTCTTTGGCAGATGTTTTTACTTCTCCTGAATTTAAGAGTTATAGTAGAATAATTTTTACAGATAATTTTAACGATAAAAATCACTTGATAAAATCATTCTTTGGAGGTATGTTTATAACCATTGCTATGACAGGTTTAGATCAAGATATGATGCAAAAAAACTTAACCTGTAAAAACATAAAAGAATCTCAATGGAATGTTATTTCACTCGGTTTTATTTTAATAGTAGTAAATTTTATTTTTTTAACGCTAGGAGCTTTATTATTTATCTATGCAAACAAACTTGGCATTCAAATTCCAACAGTTGATGGAGCCATTAAAACAGATTTATTGTATCCAGAAATTGCATTAAACAGCCATTTAGGTATTACCATTGGAACTGTATTTATATTAGGTTTAATCGCTGCAGCTTATTCTAGTGCAGATAGTGCATTAACCTCCTTAACAACATCTTTTTGCGTAGATTTTTTAGACATTGAAAACAACGTAAAATCTAAACAAAAATTAACTAGAAAAATAATTCATGTAGTAATTTCAATTATATTAATACTAGTAATTGTAAGTTTTAAATATGTTTTAAACGACAATGTTATTAATAGTTTATTGCAAATTGTATCTTACACTTATGGTCCTTTATTAGGTTTGTTTACCTTTGGAATATTTACAAAAATTGCTATTAAAGACAAATATGTATGGATTGTAAGCGTTTTTTCTGTAATTGCAACATATTTTATTAATATGTATTCCGAAACACTTTTAAATGGTTATATATTTGGTTATGAACTTTTAATTATTAACGGATCTATTACATTTTTAGGATTGTTATTAATTAAAAAAACGAATTCGTAAATACTTTTTAAAAGAATTTAAAACATTAAAAGATTTTTTAATTTTACACTATGGAAACTGATTTAAGTAATTATCGAAGAAACTATCAAAAAATTGAACTTTCAAGAAAAGATATTTCTGAAAACCCTATGGAGTTATTTCAAAAATGGTTTTATGAAGTTGAAAATTTTGGAGGAGATGCAGAAACAAATGCTATGACAGTAGCCACTATTGGTTCCGATGGTTTTCCAAAAAGTAGAGCTGTATTACTTAAAAAATACACTTGGGAAGGTTTTATTTTTTATACAAACTACAATAGTGAAAAAGGAAAAGCTATAGAAAACAACCCTAATGTCTGCTTGTCTTTTTTATGGCATAATACAGAACGTCAAGTAATTATAAAAGGTGTTGCTGAAAAAATTTCAGAAAACATGTCTGATGGATATTTTGAATCAAGACCCGATGGAAGTAAACTAGGCGCTTGGGCTTCAGATCAAAGTGAACCAGTTCCTTCACGTAAATATTTAGATGATAAATTGGCTTCTTTTGAAAAACAATTCGAAAATAAAGAAATTACAAGACCTAAAAATTGGGGAGGATATATTGTTAGACCAATAAGTATAGAATTCTGGCAAGGTAGACCTAATAGAATGCACGATAGAATAAGATATACATTACAAGAAAATTACGATTGGAAAATTGAACGATTAGCACCTTAATTTATAAACTTGAAACTCAACTACCCAAAACCATGAAAACACTTTATATAGTTAGACACGCAAAATCTTCTTGGAAATACGAAGGCATTAAAGACATAGATCGCCCTCTAAAAAAAAGAGGAATTAACGATGCCTACCTAGTTTCAAATGTCTTGCTAAAAAAAATAGCAACTCCAGATGTTTTTATTTCAAGCTGTGCAAACAGAGCATTACATACCGGAATGATTTTTAGCTACACTTTTAATTATCCTTTAGCTAATTTAAAAATCAGCAAATCACTATACAATTTTAGTGATGGCTATTTAATTAAAACCGTAAAAGCTTTAGACGATGGTTTTGATTCTGCCATTATTTTTAGTCACGATCACGGTATTAGTGATTTTGTAAATAAATTTGGAAGCATACAATTAGACCATGTGCCAACATGCGGTGTTATTGGAATTAAATTTGATACAAATCACTGGAAAAACATAAAAAACGGTAAAACAATTTTAACTGAATTTCCTAAAAATTATAAATAATATTATTTTGAAAATTGAAAAGCTTGCAGGTATAGACATTGGATCAAATGCCATTAGATTATTAGTAGCAAATATAATTACAGATAAAAACAGCGAACATCCTAGTTTTAAAAAATCGGCATTAGTTCGTGTACCAATCCGTTTAGGAGCTGACACTTTTTTAAAAGGTAGCATCTCACAAGCCAATAAAAATAGAATGATTAAAGCTTTAAAAGCTTTTAAACTATTAATGGAGGTACATGGAGTTGAAAATTATTATGCCTGTGCAACTTCCGCTATGCGAGAAGCAAAAAATGGACAAGAAGTTGTAGCTGAAATTTTTGAAAAAACAGCCGTTAAAATAAATTTAATAGACGGTAAAAAAGAAGCGGCAATAATTTTCTCTACAGATTTAACCAATATTATTAAAACCGACAAGTCTTATGTATATGTAGATGTTGGTGGAGGAAGTACAGAAATAACAATCTTTTCAAATGGAAAAATAATCAATTCAAAATCATTTAAAATAGGTACTGTCCGCTTACTTAACAAACAAAAATCTTTTAAAGATGTTTGGGAAAGTATGGAAGTTTGGATAAAAGCAAACACAAAAAAATTAAATAAACCAATATTAATTGGTTCCGGAGGAAATATTAATAAAATATTTAAACTTTCAGGCAAAACTATAGGTAAACCACTTTCATTAATTTATATGAAAGCACAATATCAATTTCTAAAAAAAATGTCTTTTGAAGAACGAATCACTGAGCTCGATCTAAACCCTGATAGAGCCGATGTTATAATACCTGCTACAAAAATTTACCTATCTGCAATGAAATGGAGCAATGCTAAAAAAGTATATGTTCCTAAAATTGGACTTGCAGATGGTATAGTTAAAAGCTTATATTTTAAAAACTTATAATACTTTTTTAACATTTTTTTAAGAATTTTAACTATTTTTGTTAGTGATTGTGACTTATTAAATTGTTTTGTGTCATAATTATACTGTTTAGAAAATCTAAACAGAATTAACCTAATTAAATGCTAAAAAAAATGAAAAAAGTATTATTTTCTATTACCTTATTGGTTTTTGGAGCAACTGCATTTGCACAAGATCTACCAACAAACCCAGAACCTGGAAAATGCTATGTTCGTTGTAAAACACCAGATATTTGGAAAAATGAAGATGTAACTATTGAAACAAAAGCTGCTTACAAAAAAATTACTACTATTCCTGCTAAATACAAAACTGTTACAGAAAGAGTTCTTGTTAAAGAAGCTAGTCAACGTTTAGAAATTGTACCAGCAGTTTACGAAACTAGAGATGTTGTAGTTGTTGTTAAAGAAGCTAGTTATAAATTAGAAACAATACCTGGAACTTTTGGTTCAGAAACTTTAACATATACAGCTAAAGAAGATGCTTCAAAATTAAGCGTAATTCCTGCTACTTTTAAACCAGATTCTGAAACAATTGAAATTAAACCTGCAACTGCAGTTTGGCAAATGAGCGATGTAGCTCCTGATTGTGAATCTAGCGATCCAAACGATTGTAGATACTGGTGTTACAAACCAATCCCTGCAGAATACACTACTGTTCCTCTAACTAAATTGGATGTAGATGCACATACACAAAGAACTGCTGTTCCTGGATTTAATAAAACTTACAAAAAAACAGTTGTTGCAAACCAACCTACTACAAGAAAAATTGAAATTCCTGAAGTAACTAAAGTTGTTAAAAAAACTGTTATGGTAACTCCTCCAACTACAAGAACTATTGATATTCCTGCTGAATATGAAACAATATCTAAAGTTGTATTAGTAAGTGATGCTACTGAAAAAGTTGTTACTGTACCTGCAGAGTATAAAACTGTAACTAAAGAAGTTTTAGTTAAAAAAGGTGGTTTAACATCTTGGAAAGAAGTTGATTGTGAATTAACAGAAAATAGTATTTTACCTATCAACTGGAATTTAGCAAGTGCTACATTAACTGCTGAAGCTAAAAATATAATAGACACTCGTTTATTACCTGTTTTAAGAACTGGAGTAGCAGTTGCATTAGAATCTCACACAGATTCTAGAGGAACAAAAGAAAGCAATCAAGATTTATCTGAAAGAAGAGCAATGGCTGTTTCTAATTACTTAATTTCTAAAGGAATTAACCCAAGTCAATTAACTGCTAATGGTTTTGGTGAAACTAAATTAACTAACAGATGTTCTGATGGTGTTTCTTGTACTGAAAGAGAACACAGAGCTAACAGAAGAACTACATTTAGAGTTATTAATCAATAATAAATCTCTTAATGTCTAGTCTTAAATAGCCTATACAGATTATTAAAAGATTAATTAAAGCTGAACAATTATTGTTCAGCTTTTTTTGTTTGTTTTGAAAGTTCATTTGTATTGGTATCAACATATGATTAGGTAAATACCCTCACATATATTATATATTTTTATAGTATCTTCAATTCGTTTCTTCTTTATATCTAAGTTCCTTATACTTTTTGCTATATTTAATTCTTTTCTTCTAGCACATTAAATAAAGTTAATTTCTTATCAGCACGTTCAGCAAGATGTTCATCTCTAAATTTCTCCTTTTAAAGTAGTTTTACTTTTGCCTCAAATTCTAGTATTTTCTGTTTGGATGATTCGACAGGGTTTCTTTAGGTAGGTTTCCCCAATCAAAGGCTCCATATTCCCTTAACCATTGAGTAACAGTGAACCGAGATTGAATATCTTATTTATGACAAACTTCCAGTCTTTTGAGTTGACCTTATTCTATTTTTTCTACTACGTGAAGTATAAAAAAAGCGAATAATCTTTTGAGTACGCTTTACACATCGAGTGTTTTTTTGATGTTTTCATTACTCTTTTAGTGTATCTCTATTTCAGAACGAGACATAATTATAAATAAAAAATCCGCTTTTAAGCGGATTTTTTTTATTTATATTTTTTAAGTGTTTCTTCAAAAAACAAAAAGTGATAACTTGTATCTCTCATTAAATTATAACTTTTCTTTCTCGCTATTTCCTTTCCTTTACCATTAACAACAACAATAGTTGGAAAAGAATTCACATTATACTTTTTCTTTAACTTATCATTATCTACTTTTTGAGAACCTGTTATTAAATTTTTATTTCTTGGAGTATCAGCTTCATATAGAATAAATTCATCTTTAAATTCATTTTTAAACTTTTCAGATTCAAAAACATCTGCAACTAACATTTTACAAGGCCCACACCAGTCCGAACCTGTAAAAAAAATCATCATAGGTTTATCTGTAGACTTTGTTAGTTTTTCAGCTATTGAGAAATCTTGTTCCCAAATACTTTCTGAATTGGTGTACATTGCTACATTATCTTGTGCGTAACCAGTAACCATAAAGTTAATACATATTAAAAAAATAACTCTCTTCATAAATAATATTTTAAAGCTAAACTACTAAAATAATGCCAAATTATAATTTTACAAATTCTTCGACCAATTTACCTACAATTTTTTCTGAAACTTTAGCTACCTCTTGAACCTCTTCATGAGATACAGATTCAACTATCCCTTCTACTCCTAAATCGGTAATTACTGAAATACCAAAACACTCCATTCCCATATGCTTAGCTACAATAACTTCTGGAACTGTAGACATTCCAACAGCATCTGCTCCTAAAATTTTCACCATTTTATATTCTGCAGGTGTCTCAAATGTAGGACCTTGTAATGCTAAATAAATACCTTTATGCACTATAACATCCATTTTTTGTGCAACCTCTTCCATTTTAGTAATCATTTTTTTACTATAAGCCTCGTGCATATCAACAAATCGAGGACCAAAACGAACATCATTTTTACCATGTAATGGATGCTCAGGCATTAAATTAATATGATCTGTAATTATCATTATATCTCCTACTTTAAAAGCTGGATTAACACCTCCCGAAGCATTAGAAACAATTAATTTTTCAACACCTAAATATTTCATTACTCTAACCGGAAAAATAGTTTGCTCCATAGTCCAACCTTCATAATAATGAAAACGACCTCTCATAGCTACTACTTTTTTTCCTCCTAAAATTCCAAAAATCAACTCTCCCGAATGTCCTTCAACAGTTGATACTGGGAAATTTGGAATTTCAGTATAAGGAATTCTAACTTCAACATCAATTTTATCAGCTAAATTACCTAATCCAGTTCCTAAAATTATTCCATAATCTGGTGTTGTTATCTCTTTATTCTTTAAAAACTCAACCGTTTCCTGTACTTTGTTCCACATAATTTATTATTTTATTATCAAAATCATTTTTATAATTTATAACAAATGATTTTATACTTATATAATGTAAATTTTTAACCTTATCAAAGATACGAACATAATCTTTTTCTGTAGTTAAAACTAATTTCTTTTTTGATTTAAAGCTATTTAACGTCTCTTCTATTTTACTGATATCCTGACTCTTAAAATTATAATGATCTGGATATTTTAAATGTTTAAAATCAATACTTCTATCCTTTAAAAAATCGGTTAAAGGAGTTGGATTTGCAATACCTGTAACTAATAAAACTTCAAAATATTGCAATTCGTCTATATTTATCTCTGAATCACCATGTAAATTAGAATTATAATCTATTGCAGTAAAAAATACAAGCTGATTTTTAGCTGGATTAATTTTTTTAGTTATTTTAAATTGTTCCTCTTTTGAAAGATTTTTAGGACATTTAGTTACAACAATAAGTTGCGCTCTTTTTGCCCCAAATTTATGTTCGCGTAAATTACCTGTAGGTAACATCGAGTCATTTACATATAAATTATTAAAATCTGTTAATAAAATATTGAAACCTCCAGCAACTTTTCTATGTTGAAAAGCATCATCTAACAAAATAACATCTGGTGGAGATTCTAACTGTTCTAATTGCTGAATTGCATTAGTTCTATTAGCGTCTACACAAACTATAATATTTTTAAATTTTTTATAAAACTGATACGGTTCATCTCCTATTAATTCGGCAGTAGCGTCTTTATCAGCAATTATAAAACCAGTACTTTTTCGTTTATATCCCCGACTCAATACAGCAATTTTATAATTGTTTTGCAATAACCTAATTAAATATTCAATTTGAGGTGTTTTTCCAGTGCCTCCAACACTTAAATTTCCAACAACAATTGTAGGTGTTTTAAATTTTGTAGATTTTAAAACATTAATATCGTACAAAAAATTACGTATACTTGTAATAATTCCATACAAGATTGCAAAAGGATACGCTATTATTCTTAAAACATTCATGAAGGCGAAAATACAAAACAAATTATAATATTTATACTTTAAAACTTTAACTTTATAATGTAAAAATTATCTTTGTTTAAACTTTATCCATTAAAATATGACTATTAAAGATATTACAAACTGCATTGAAGAATTTGCACCCTTAAATTACGCTGAAGGGTTTGATAATGTCGGCTTATTAATCGGAAACTATACAACTAAAGTTACTGGCGTATTAGTTACCTTAGACACTTTAGAAAATATAGTTGATGAAGCCATTGAAAAAAAATGCAATCTCATCATTAGCTTTCATCCAATAATTTTTTCAGGTTTAAAAAAAATAAATGGTAATAATTATGTAGAACGGGTTGTTTTAAAAGCTATTAAAAACGACATAGCTATTTATACAATGCATACTGCTTTAGACAATTCATTTAATGGTGTTAATGCAAGAATTTGTGATGTTTTAGGTTTAAAAAATAGAAAAATTTTAATTCCTCAAAAAAACACGATAAAAAAATTAATAACATATGCCCCCATAGAAAATGCAGAAGATGTTAGGTCTGCACTCTTTAAAACAGGCGCAGGAAATATTGGTAATTATGATTTTTGCAGCTATAATACCGAAGGTTATGGTACTTATAGAGGTAATGAAAATTCAAACCCAACAATTGGAGAAAAAAAGAAATTACATACCGAAAAAGAAACATTAATTAGTGTTATTTTTGAGAAACATCTTGAACATAAAATACTAACAACACTTTTTAAAGCACATCCTTATGAAGAAGTTGCTTATGATATTGTAGCTTTAGACAATGTAAATCAAGAAATTGGTATGGGAATGATTGGAGAACTCAACGAAGAACAATCTGAAGCTGATTTTCTAGACTTCATAAAAGAAACGATGAATGCTAAAGGCATTAGACACTCTGCTTTATTAAATAAACCCATTAAAAAAGTAGCAGTTTTAGGCGGATCTGGAAGTTTTGCTATAAACAATGCCATAAACGCTAACGCAGATATTTATATTACAGCTGACATAAAATACCACGAATTTTATAAAGCAGAAAACAAACTAATTATTGCAGATATTGGGCATTATGAGAGTGAACAGTTCACAAAAAATCTTTTAGTAGAGCTACTTACAAAAAAATTTCCTAATTTTGCAATCATTTTATCGAAAAAAAACACAAATCCAATTTATTACTTATAATATGGCTAAAAATAAAGAAGTTACTGTTGAAGAAAAATTAAGAGCACTTTACGACTTACAATTAATAGACTCAAGAGTTGATGAAATTAAAAATGTTAGAGGTGAGTTACCTTTAGAAATAGAAGATTTAGAAGATGAAATTGTTGGTTTAAATAAAAGGCTTTCTAATTTAGATGGAGATATTTTAAATTTAAAGAATGATATTTCTGCTAAAAAAAATATAATTGATGATGCAAAGGCATTGTTAAAAAAATATAATGAGCAACAAAAAAAGGTTCGTAACAATAGAGAGTTTAACTCTTTAAGTAAAGAAACTGAATATCAAGAATTAGAAATTGAATTAGCTGAAAAGAGAATTCGTGAATTTAAAGCTCAAATTGAACAAAAAAATCAAGTAATTGCTTCAACAAAAGAGAATATCGCAAAACAAGAAGATTTATTAAAACATAAAGCTGCTGAGTTAAACGATATAATGGGAGATACTGCAAAAGAAGAAGAATTATTACTTAAAAAATCTAAAGAATATTCTGAATTAATTGACGATAACTTATTAAAAGCCTACAAAAGAATTCGTTCTTCTGTAAAAAATGGATTGGCTGTTGTTTCAATTGAAAGAGGAGCTTCTGGAGGTTCTTTCTTTACAATTCCACCTCAAAGACAAGTTGAAATTGCTAGTCGTAAAAAAATTATTACTGATGAACACAGTGGTAGAATTTTAGTTGATGGAGCTTTAGCCGAAGAAGAAAAAGAAAAAATCGAAAAAATACTAGGTTAATTACTAGCGTTTAATTTATATAAAAAAGCTGTCTGAAATTACTAATTTTTAGACAGCTTTTTTTATTGTTTTGTTGCTCGTATGGAATACACCAAAGGAAACATACGTTGTTCTTTTTTTAAAAGAAACATTCCATCATTTGTGGCTTCCATTTCTGGAAAAATATTATATGGAGATTTTTCAAATTCGTGTAAAAACTCGATATGTAAACCCGCATTTGTTAGAGCTGTAATAACGTCACCTAATCCGTGATTCCATCCATATTCTTTACTGATAATATCAGCATTATTGTTTGCGTAAGTACCTTTATATTCTTCGTAAATTACATTTTTATTTAAATATGAATAAGCCAACTTTGGAGGTGTTTCTAAAAAATTATACATCCAAACAATAGGGTGAAATTCTACCAAATAAAACACCCCATCTTTTTTTAATTTACTGGCTATTATTTCTCCCCAAGTTTTTAAATCTGGCAACCATCCTATTACACCGTAAGATGCAAAAACAATATCAAATTTTCCTTCAACATTATTAGAAACATCGTATAAATTACTTTCTATAAAAGTAGCATCTAGGTCTAATTCTTTATTTAATTTTTTGGCTAGCATAATTCCTTTATTAGATAAATCAATTCCAGTACACTTAGCTCCTAACCTACTCCAACTTAATGTATCTTGCCCAAAATGACATTGTAAATGTAATAGTGATTTTCCTTTAACATCACCTACTTCATTCAATTCATAACTATTTAAAGACGTTTTGCCTTTCTTAAAACCTTCAATATCATAAAATTCAGATTTAAAATGAATACCTACCTTTTTATTCCACGTATTTTTATTTACTTCAAAATATTTATTGTTATTATTCATAATAAGTGGTAAAATTAATTTTAGATGTCTAAAATAGGTAAATTAAAAATAACCAAAATATTGGTATAGCTTCTACCCAAAAACTAGTATAATATCTCGATTTATTTTCAGAAGAAAACAGTAAAAATAACGTTGTAATAATTGCTAAACAAACTGTTACAATTAATTCTGATTTAAAAATTGGTTGTTTAAAAAATTCAATTCCCAAAAACACAATTAAAAATCCAATTCCAATATATTTAGAATTATGTACACCAACTAATTGAGGCAAGGTTTTTAATGTTTTAGAATCAGTTTTTACATCTCTAATATCAAAAGGTATTGTAATTGCAATTATAAATAATATTCGTTGAAAAAATTCTATATAAACAGTATTTGTAAAACCATACCCTATTTCGAATAAAGGAAATAAAACTGTTATTCCAGCCCAAGCAATTGCGATACTTAAAATTTTTATAGCTGGAAAATTACGAAATGAAATTTCAATTTCACCAATTTTAAAAATTGGGATTACATAAAAAAATGTCATTAAAAAAAAAGGAAATAATATATAAATAGATTGTTTATTAAAATTTGTATAAAAAACTATAATAAACAAACCCAAAAAAGCAATTACAGCTAGTATTAACAAAGGTAATTTATGTTCAAAAAACCATTTTCTTAACCAATTAAGTCGTACATATTTAATTTCATACATTCGTATAAAATTATAAGAAAAAATAATAGAAAGCGCTACAAATAAAGGAGTTAAACTCTCTGAATATCCATAATTTATTAAGCTTATTTTAGTAATACAAAAACCAGCTAAAGCCACATGAATGTTACTGAAAATATAAAAATCAAATATTTTTTTTAAATAATTCATGAAACAAATGTAAGTATTTGTTAATATCCCCAATTTATTGGTTAACAAAATATTATAAATAAGTGATAATTATACCATTTTGAAGCATTAATTTTCAGTATTTTTGAGGCATTAATTTTATATAATAATTTACATAAATGAGAACAGATTCTTTTGTTTTAAGACACGTAGGTCCTAGTGAAAACGAGGTTAATGATATGCTAAAAACTATTGGAGTAACTTCAGTAGATGAATTAATAGACAAAACAGTCCCTACAGATATTAGATTGGCAAACAATCTTGATTTACCAAAAGCCATGAGCGAACACGAATATATGACACATATTCAAGAGCTTGCCACTAAAAATAAATTATATAAAAATTATATTGGATTAGGATACCACCCTACAATTTTACCAGGCGTTATTCAAAGAAATATTTTAGAAAACCCAGGTTGGTATACTGCTTATACCCCTTACCAAGCAGAAATTGCTCAAGGTCGTTTAGAGGCATTATTAAACTACCAAACTATGGTAAGTGAACTTACTGGTCTAAAATTAGCAAATGCATCTTTATTAGATGAAGGAACCGCAGCTGGTGAAGCCATGATAATGTTATTAAACACAAGATCAAGATCTCAAAAAAAGGCCAAAGCTGTTAAATTTTTTGTATCTAATGAAGTGTTACCTCAAACAATAGATGTTTTAAAAACCCGATCTAATCCATTAGAAATTGAATTGGTATTTGGTGACCATACTACATTCGAATTTACAGAGGAATTCTACGGTGGAATTGTACAATACCCTGCAAAAAACGGAGAAGTTTTCGATTATACTTCATTTGTAGAAAATGCTAAAACAGTTGATGCTAAAGTTGTTGCTGCAGCCGATTTATTAAGCTTAACCTTATTAACACCTCCAGGCGAATGGGGTGCAGATGTTGTAGTTGGTACCACTCAACGTTTTGGAATTCCTATGGGATATGGTGGGCCTCATGCAGCTTATTTTGCAACAAAAGAAACCTACAAGCGTTCAATTCCAGGAAGAATTATTGGTATAACAAAAGATAAAGACGGTAATAGAGCTTTACGTATGGCTTTACAAACTCGTGAACAACATATAAAACGAGAAAAAGCAACATCAAATATATGTACAGCTCAAGTTCTTTTAGCCGTTATGGCCGGCATGTATGGTGTATACCATGGTCCAAAAGGACTAACTTACATTGCTAACAAAATACATAATTTAACTGCTACTTTAAATAAAGGATTAACAAATTTAGATTTAAAACAATTAAATACTAACTTTTTTGACACATTACTAGTTAAAGTTTCAGATGCTTCAAAAGTAAAAGAAATTGCAGAAAAAAATTATATCAATTTTTATTATCCAACAAACACATCTATTGGTATTTCAATAAATGAAACTACTTCTATTGAAGATGTAAACCAAATTTTAGAAATTTTAGCTAAAGCTGAAGGAAAAGAAAAAATAACAATTAATACTATTGAAGAAAATTCTTTACCACAAAAATTAACGAGAACTTCTAAATTTATGATTAATGACGTTTTTGAAAACTACCATTCTGAAACTGAATTAATGCGTTATATCAAAAAATTAGAACGTAAAGATTTATCTTTAAATCACTCTATGATTTCTTTAGGTTCTTGTACTATGAAATTAAATGCAGCAACAGAAATGTTACCTTTAAGTTGGCCAAATTGGGGCGTTATGCACCCTTTTGTTCCAATTCAACAAGCACAAGGCTATCAAGAAGTTATAAAAGGTTTAGAAATTGCTTTAAACGAAATTACAGGTTTTTACGCAACATCTTTACAACCAAACTCTGGTGCTTCGGGAGAATATGCAGGCTTATTAGTTATTAAAGCTTATCACGAATCTAAAGGAGAAAGTCATAGAAATATTTGTATTATTCCTGCATCTGCACACGGAACAAACCCTGCTTCTGCAGTAATGGCTGGTATGAAAGTTGTTGTTACAAAATCTACAGCTGAAGGAAATATAGATGTAGATGATTTAAGAGCTAAAGCAGAACTTCATAAAGATAATTTAGCAGCTTTAATGGTCACTTACCCTTCAACTCATGGAGTTTTTGAAAGCACTATTAAAGAAATTACTCAAATCATACATCAAAATGGTGGACAAGTATATATGGATGGTGCTAATATGAATGCCCAAGTTGGATTAACAAATCCTGCTACTATTGGCGCTGATGTTTGCCATTTAAATCTACATAAAACTTTTGCTATACCACATGGAGGCGGTGGACCTGGAGTTGGACCAATATGTGTTGTAGAACATTTAGCACCTTTTTTACCATCAAATCCAATAATACCTACAGGAGGTGAATTACCTACAACAGCAGTATCTTCAGCTCCTTGGGGCTCTGCATTGGTATTACTTATTTCTTATAGCTATATAAAAATGTTAGGAACTGGAGGTCTAAAACAAGCTACAATAAACGCTATTTTAAATGCAAATTATGTAAAAGCTCGTTTAGAAAAAGAATACAATATACTTTATACTGGCGAAAATGGTTTTGCAGCACATGAAATGATTGTAGATTTTAGAAAATTTAAAGAAAAAGGAATTGAAGTTACAGACGTTGCAAAAAGATTAATGGATTATGGCTATCACGCCCCTACAGTATCTTTTCCAGTTGCAGGAACTTTAATGATTGAACCTACTGAAAGTGAAAACAAAGCAGAGTTAGATCGTTTTTGCGATGCATTGCTAAGTATCAAAAACGAAATAGATACTATGGAAAGTGGAGATACAAATTCTGCACTTAAAAATTCACCACACACACAAGAAATGCTTACTGCCGATGAATGGAACTATCCTTACACACGACAACATGCAGCTTTTCCTTTACCGTACGTAAAAGAAAATAAATTTTGGCCTTCAGTTAGAAGAGTTGATGACGCTTTTGGTGATAGAAATTTAATTTGCTCTTGTACCCCTATTGAAGACTATATAGATGCATAATTGAGGATCTATAACAACATGATTTTAATTAAAAAAACATAATTTTAAAAAATATTTAAACATATTTTTATTCTATTCAGCAAAATAGTACTTTTGCGTCTCGGTATAAATATAATATCTCAATCGGAAATGAAAAAAATAACCAAAGAAACTTATATCAATTGGTATAAAGACATGCTATTCTGGAGAAAATTTGAAGATAAATTAGCAGCTTTATATATTCAACAAAAAGTTAGAGGTTTCCTACATTTATATAATGGTCAGGAAGCAGTATTAGCTGGTGCATTGCACGTAATGAAAGAAAATGATAAAATTATTACAGCTTATCGTAACCATGTGCAACCAATTGGTTTAGGAGTTGATCCTAAAAGAATTATGGCCGAATTACTAGGAAAAGTTACTGGAACATCTAAAGGAATGGGTGGATCTATGCATATTTTTTCTCCCGAACATAATTTTTATGGTGGTCACGGTATTGTTGGAGGTCAAATTCCATTAGGTGCTGGTTTAGCTTTTGCTGATAAGTACCATGAAAAAGATGGCGTTACATTAACTTATTTTGGAGATGGAGCAGCTCGTCAAGGTTCTTTACACGAAACTTTTAACATGGCTATAAACTGGAAACTTCCTGTAGTTTTTATTTGTGAAAATAATGGTTACGCAATGGGTACTTCAGTAGAAAGAACTGCAAACCATGAAGACATATGGAAACTAGGTCTAGGATACGAAATGCCTTGTGGACCAGTTGATGGTATGAACCCTGTAAAAGTAGCAGAGGCTATGGAAGAGGCTATTGAACGTGCACGAAGAGGTGACGGACCAACTCTTTTAGATATAAAAACATATAGATATAGAGGTCATTCAATGAGTGACGCCCAACACTATAGAACAAAAGAAGAAGTAAACGAATACCGTAAAATTGACCCAATTACACAAGTTTTAGATGTAATTAAAACTAAAAAGTATGCTACAGAAGCAGAAATTAAAGAGTGGGACAAAGAAGTAAAAGATAAAGTTTCGGAATGTCAAAAATTTGCTGAAGAATCTCCATTCCCAGAAACACAACAACTTTACGATATGGTTTACGAACAAGAAAATTATCCTTTTTTAAAACATAAATAAATGGCTGAAATAATAACAATGCCACGTTTAAGTGATACAATGACTGAAGGAGTTGTAGCACAGTGGTTGAAAAAAGTAGGTGACAAAGTTGAGGAAGGAGATATCCTCGCTGAAATTGAAACTGACAAAGCAACTATGGAATTCGAATCTTTTAACGAAGGTTATTTACTTCATATTGGATTGCAAGAAGGTGAAACTGCACCAGTTGACTCATTAATCGCTATTATTGGAGAAAAAGGTGAAGATATTACTGCTCTATTATCTGGAGATGCTCCAAAAGAAGCAACACCTCCTGCATCTAAAGAAGAAGTTGCTGCACCTATAGAAACTAAACCTGCTGATGATTCTTTTGTAATTCCAGACAATATTTCTATTGTTACAATGCCTCGTTTGAGTGATACTATGACTGACGGAACTGTGGCTACTTGGCTAAAAAAGGTAGGAGACAAAGTTGAAGAAGGTGATATTCTTGCTGAAATTGAAACAGATAAAGCAACAATGGAATTTGAATCTTTTAATGAAGGAACCTTATTATATGTTGGTTTAGAAGAAGGTGATAATGCACCAGTTGATTCTTTATTAGCTATTATTGGTGAAGCAGGAACTGATGTTACTGCTGTTGTTTCTAATTTTAAAACTAGCGGATCAACTACAGAAAAAGCTCCTGTTGCTCCTACTGCTGAAACAAAAGAAATTGCTGAAAAACCTAAAGCTACAACTACACCAACTGCAGCTGCACCTAAAACTGTTGAAGCAGTACAACAACCTGTTGTAAACACAGGAAAAATTGTTGCTTCTCCATTGGCAAAGAAAATTGCTTCAGAAAAAGGAATAAATTTAGCACATGTTGTTGGTACAGGTGATAATGGACGTATTATAAAACAAGATATTGAAAATTACGTTCCTGTAGCTGCTGCCGCTCCTACAACAGCTGCTGCTCCAGTTATAGCAATGGGTGAAGAAAGTTTCGAAGAAACTAAAAACTCTCAAATGCGTAAAACTATTGCACGTAGATTAGGAGAATCTAAATTTACGGCTCCACATTACTATTTAATGTTAGAAATTAACATGGATAATGCAATAGCTTCTCGTAAAGTAATTAATGAAGTTCCTGATATTAAAGTTTCATTTAACGATATGGTTGTAAAAGCAAGTGCAATGGCACTTAAAAAACATCCTAAAGTTAACTCTCAATGGTTCGACGATAAAACACGTATTAATCACCATGTAAATGTTGGTGTTGCTGTTGCTGTTGAAGATGGCTTACTTGTACCTGTAATTCCTTTTACAGATCAAAAAAGCTTAACACAAATTGGAGCTGAAGTAAAAGACAAAGCAATTAAAGCTAAAAACAAAAAGTTAACTCCTGCAGAAATGGAAGGAAGTACTTTTACAGTATCTAACTTAGGTATGTTTGGTATTTCAGAATTTACTTCAATTATAAATCAACCAAATTCAGCTATTTTATCAGTAGGTGCAATTATTCAAAAACCCGTTGTAAAAAATGGTGAAATTGTAGTTGGAAACACAATGAAAGTAACTTTAGCTTGTGACCATAGAACTGTTGATGGAGCTACTGGTGCTGCTTTTTTACAAACACTAAAACAATATATTGAAAATCCAGTAACTATGTTAGCATAGTGCTCTAAATTATATATTTTAATTAAAACCCCATTGTTTAGAAACAATGGGGTTTTTTGGTTCCTAAAATATTTTAAATTATTGAACCTTCTAAATTAATTAAACGTTAAAACATAGAACATTACTTCTATTTAAAAATAATTAGAAATAATTAAGCTTTAGACAAGCTAAAATAGTTTGTATCTTTAATTTTTAAAAATACATTTGTCAAAAAATAAAATGAAAATTTAAAAATGTATAAACATTATAGAATATGAAAAAATTAATTAATTATTTACTTCAAGGTATATTATATATTGCTCCCTTAGGTATTACAGCTTATATTATTTATGCTATTTTTATGTTTATGGACGGTTTGTCTCAACAATTAATCGCCAATTTTTTTGACATCAAGGTTCCTGGATTAGGTGTGCTTTCTCTATTATTATTTTTAGTTATTGTTGGTTTTATAGGTAGAACCATAATTGCTGAACCTTTAAAAATTATTTTTAAAAAAATAATTAACCGTATTCCTTTATTAAAATTTATTTATACGGCATTAAACGATTTATTTTCAGCATTTGTAGGTAAAGAAAAAAAATTCAGTAAACCAGTTTTAGTAAAAGTAAATACAATTTCTAATCTAGAAAAATTAGGTTTTATTACCGAAGAAAATCTAGAGGTTTTAAACGAATTAGATAAAGTAGCAGTTTATTTTCCACATTCATATAATTTTTCTGGAGAATTATTTATTGTTCCAAAAGAAAATATAAAACATATAACTGCTAATTCAAGTCAGGTTATGAAATTTATTGTTTCAGCTGGTTTAACTGGTTGGGATAAAGAAGAAATATAAACACTTATTAAAAATGAAAAAGGAAACTCAAATTAAATGCCCTAATTGTGACACTTCAATAGATGTACAAGATATTTTATCACATCAATTAGAAGAAGAAATTAAGAAAAAATACCAATCTAGTATTGCAGCTGAGAAACAAAAATATAAAGCTAATTTAGAAAACTTAAATAAAGAAAAAGAAGCTTTTGAACAAAAGAAAAAACAAGAAAACGAATTATTTAAAAATCGTTTAGAAGCACAAATAAAGCAAGAAAAAAAGAATATTGAGGCAAATTTAAAGTCTAAATTAAAAGAAGAACAAATAGAACAATTTAACGCTTTACAAAAAGAATTAAACGAGAAATCTGAACAAATAAAAGAATTAAATAGAACTAAAGCTGAAATAGAAAAATTAAAGCGAGAAAAAGGAGAATTAAAAGAAATTGCTGAAGCAGAAGCTCAAAAGAAATTGAGTGAAACATTACTAACTGAAAGAGAAAAAATAAAAAAATCTGAAGAAGATAAAAATGAATTGCGTTTTAAAGAATTACAAATGCAATTAGAAGCTCAAAAAAAACTTACCGAGGAAATGAAACGCAAACAAGAGCAAGGCTCTATGCAAATGCAAGGTGAGGTTCAAGAATTAGCAATAGAAGAATGGTTGGCTTCAAAATTTCCTTTAGACAGCATTGAAGAAATTAAAAAAGGTGCACGAGGAGGAGATTGTATTCAAATTGTACACACAAGAACTTCTCAAAATTGTGGTTCTATTTATTATGAAAGTAAACGCACTAAAGATTTTCAACCTAGCTGGATCGAAAAATTTAAAGCAGATATTAGAGATAAAGGTGCAAATATTGGTGTATTAGTTACCGAAGTTATGCCTTCAAATATGGACCGATTTGGACTAAAAGATGGGATTTGGATTTGTAATTATGATGAATTTAAAGGCTTATGTACAGTTTTAAGAGAATCTATTATTAAAATACACAATGCCATTAGCACGCAAGAAAATAAAGGAGATAAAATGGATATGCTCTACGATTTTCTTACAAGTAATACATTTAGAATGCAAATAGAAGCTATTGTTGAAGGTTTTACTCAAATGAAGTCTGATTTAGAAAGTGAAAAACGATCTATGCAACGTATTTGGAAACAACGAGATAAACAAATAGAAAAAGTTGTTACAAATACTATAGACATGTATGGCTCTATTAAAGGAATTGCCGGAAACGCAATTCAATCTGTAAAAGCTTTAGAATTACCTGGAGATGAAGAAGATGAACAGCAACTATTAAACTAAATAATAGCTAAAATAATCAGTTAATGAGATTTATCACTTAATATTCAAAATACAAGTCTTAATTTTATATGTTTAAAAATTGTTTATGAAAACAATAATTTGTGCTATAGATTATTCAAAAAACGGAATAGCTGCGCTAAAATATGCATATACATTAAATACAAAAATTAATTCTAAATTATGTATTTTACATATTACTGATATTTTTTCACTAGAATCTTTAACTAAAGAAGAATTAAAAAAGAAACTTTATTTTAAATTAAAATACTTTTGTGTAAAACATTTAGGAGATAATCTTGATTCTAAAAATATAGAAATTAAAATTATTGAAAACACCTCTGTAATTGAAGGAATTACAGCTACTGCAATAAAAATAAAAGCTTCCTTAATCCTTACTGGATTAAAAGGAAAAGGAATACTCAAAAGTTTTTTTATTGGAAGCACCACAAAAGATCTTATTTCTAAAGCTACGTGCCCAGTACTAGCAATTCCTAAAAAATATGAACTAAAAAAAATGGGGGCAATTGTTTACGCTACAGCTTATGAACAAGAAGATATTTACGCTATTATGCAACTTACTAAAATTGCAGCTGCCTTTAATGCTGAAATTAAAATAATACATATTTCTCCTCAAAATGAAAAAAATGGAGTGCAACAAATGCAGAATTTAAAAAGAACCTTATTAAAAAACACAACCTATAAAAAAATAACATTTAATACATACCACTCTAACGATACCTGCTATTTTTTAAAAATGTATTTACTTGAAATAAAAGCAGATATGGTTGCAATGTTAGAACGAAATAAAAATAAAACCATGTTAAGCAAAGTATTTAAAAACGATATGGTGATAGATATGGAAATTTCAGGGGAATTGCCCCTAATTAGTTTTAATGAAAAAAATTTTAACGAAAAAAATTTTTAATCACCTACTTTTTAAGTAAATTTATTAGTAATTCAAAGTTTGGTAACAGCCATAAAATAAATTTTATTAAAACACTTAAAAACTCTTGTAAATGAAATTTATTGATTATTATAAAATATTAGAAATAGATAGAACAGCTAGCGAAAAAGATATTAAAAAAGCATATAGAAGATTAGCTAGAAAATACCATCCAGATCTAAATCCTGATAACAAAGAAGCTGAAATTAAATTTAAAGAAATTAATGAAGCTAACGAAGTTTTAAGCGATGTTGAAAATCGTAAAAAATACGATAAATACGGAAAAGATTGGAAACATGGAGAAGCTTTTGAAAAAGCCAAACAGCAACAACAATCTCAACAAAATCAAAATTATTCTGGCTCTAGTGACCACTATTCTGAACAAGATTTTTCTAGTTTTTTTGAATCTATGTTTGGTGGTAAAAAAACTCGTTCTAAACAATACTATAGACAATTTAAAGGGCAAGATTTTAATGCCGAATTGCATTTAAATTTAAAAGATGTTTACACTAGTCATAAACAAATATTAACAGTTAATGGCACAAATATTAGACTTACAATACCTGCAGGAATTGCTGATGGCCAAATTATAAAGATAAAAGGGAAAGGAGCTCAAGGAATAAACGATGGTCCAAATGGAGATTTATACATTAAATTCACAATTACCAATCACACCAAATTTAAAAGAGATGGTAATAACTTATATACTTCAGTAGATTTAGATTTATACACTGCACTTTTAGGTGGCGAAATTACTATTGATACTTTTAATGGTAAAGTAAAACTTAAAATTGCTCCTGAAACAACTCAAGGAGCAAAAGTAAAATTAAAAGGAAAAGGATTCCCTATTTATAAAAAAGAAAGTCTCTTTGGTGATTTAATTATTACGTATAACATTAAAATTCCAACAAAATTAACTGTAAAAGAAAAAGAGTTGTTTAATCAATTAAAAAAATTAAGATCAAATGGATAAGCAAAATTTAATACAGGTAGAAACAATTTGTTTTCACTATAAAATAGAGACTTCATTTATTAAAGATCTTGAAAACATAGGGCTTATAACCATAGAAACCTATGAAAACAATAAATTTATTCATCAAGATAAGATTAGTGATCTTGAAAAAATGATACGACTTCACAACGAATTAAATGTTAATATTGAAGGAATAGATATTGTTTTTAACCTTTTACAAAAAGAATTAAAACTCAAAGAAGAATTAAATGCTTTAAAAAGCAGGTTACGCATTTATGAAAGTGAGTAACTAATTTAGCTATAATACATAAAACATTAAATAACATACAAATACAAGAAATGACTTACTTACATATGATTGGACCGTGGCAAATAATTATTCTAATAACCATACTATTTTTAATTGGAATTATACCAATGCTTATTGCTTTAATAGATGTTTTAAAAAATAAATTTGAAGGCAATAATAAAATTGTTTGGGTGTTTGTTATATTATTTTTAAATATAATTGGTGCAATTTTATATTTTACTATAGGAAGAAGTCAGCGAATTAAAAACAAATAATTCAAACCAATTTATCTACTATCAATATTTAATAATATTTTAAAAACTATGAACTTAATCGTTAATAATTTCTCTATAGGACTATTCTTTTGGCAAATAATTATTATTGTATCTATACTCCTTTCTTTTATAGATTTAATAGACATTCTTCGAAATGATTTTAAAGGTAATAATAAGCTTATTTGGGTTTTAATTGTACTTTTTTTAAATTTAATAGGCGTTATTTTATATTATAGACTAGGTATTAAACAAAAAATTCAACGAAACAATACTTCATTATAAATTAAACCTTATAATTACTAACTTCGCACATTGAAAATTAGTTCAATGGATAACATAAATAAAAACTCAATAAACTTAAATAAATACATTAGTAGTACTGGTATTTGTTCTAGAAGAGAAGCTGAAAAATTAATTATTGACGGAAAAGTTACCATAAACGGTAAACCAACTCAATTAGGCAATCGTGTGTTTAATGGAGATATTGTTAAAATTAACGGGCAACCTTTAAAATCAAAACCAAAAACACTTTATATTGCCTACAACAAACCCGTTGGTATTGTTTGTACTACCGATTCTAAAGAACGTAATAATATTGTTCGCGCAATAAATCATACAGAAAGACTTTTTCCTATCGGACGATTAGACAAACCTTCTCAAGGCTTAATTTTTTTAACCAATGATGGAGATATTGTAAATAAAATTCTTAGAGCAGGAAACAATCACCAAAAAGAATATATTGTAACTGTAAATTCACCAATTACGTCAGATTTTATTCAAAAAATGAGTAATGGAATTCCTATTTTAGGAACAGTTACTAAAAAATGTGCTGTTGAACAGCTATCAAAAAATAGCTTTAAAATTATTTTAACTCAAGGATTAAACAGGCAAATAAGGCGCATGTGCGAATATCTTGACTATAAAGTTACTAAACTAGTACGAACACGAATTATGAATGTTACTTTAGCTAATTTAGCTGAAGGAAGTTGGAGAGAACTAACTTCTGAAGAAATGCAACAAATTAATAAAATGGTTGCAACATCTTCAAAAACCGAAGAAGCATCTAAAAATCCAACTAAAAAGAAAAATAAATCTCAAAACAAACGAAAATTTATACCTAAAAATAACCCACGTTTTAAACCAAAAAGCAAAAAAAGAAGGTCTTAAAAATTTCTAAAAACTTAATTCCTTCAACTTTTAAACTTTTAAACCTTTAAACTTTATAACTATATAACTATCTTTGCCGACTATGCAATTTGAACTAAAAAGTAAAGACGCTCAAAGCAAAGCAAGAGCTGGTATTATAACCACAGACCACGGTACTATTGAAACTCCAATTTTTATGCCTGTTGGTACAGTTGGAACAGTAAAAGGTGTGCACCAAACAGAACTAAAAAACGAAATAAATCCTGATATAATATTAGGAAACACCTATCACTTATATTTACGACCACAAACTAAAATTTTAGAAAAAGCTGGTGGTTTACATAAATTTATGAACTGGGATCGTAATATCTTAACCGATAGTGGTGGCTACCAAGTTTATTCTCTTTCTGGAAGAAGAAAAATAAAAGAAGAAGGCGTAAAATTTAAAAGTCATATAGATGGTTCATACCACACTTTTACACCTGAAAACGTAATGGAAATTCAACGCTCAATTGGCGCTGATATTATTATGGCTTTTGATGAATGTACACCCTACCCTTGCGAATATAATTATGCAAAACGCTCTATGCATATGACACATAGATGGTTAAAACGCTGTATTACACATTTAGAAAAAACACCGTTTAAATACAATTACAGTCAAGCATTTTTCCCTATTGTACAAGGAAGTACTTATAAAGATTTAAGAAAACAATCTGCCGAATTTATTGCATCGGTTGGTGCTGAAGGAAATGCTATTGGTGGACTTTCAGTTGGAGAACCAGCAGAAGAAATGTACGAAATGACCGAGGTAGTGACTGCAATTTTACCAGAAGATAAGCCTCGTTATTTAATGGGAGTTGGAACTCCAATAAATATTTTAGAGAATATTGCGTTAGGTATTGATATGTTCGATTGTGTAATGCCAACTAGAAATGCCCGAAATGGTATGCTTTTTACAGCACACGGAACCATAAATATAAAAAATAAAAAATGGGAAGATGATTTTTCTGCAATTGATGAGATGGGAATAACTTACGTTGATACGCTTTATTCAAAAGCCTATTTACGCCACTTATTTGTTGCAAAAGAATTATTAGGTAAACAAATAGCCTCTATACATAATTTAGGCTTTTATTTATGGTTGGTTCGTGAAGCAAGAAAGCATATATTAGCCGGAGATTTTACAGAATGGAAAAACCGTATGGTAAAACAAATGGATAAAAGATTGTAACACGTTATTATAAATTATAAAAAAACCAAATAATTTAATTTGAGAATAATAGATAAATACATACTTACAAAATTTCTTTCTTCCTTTGCTTTGGTACTAATATTACTATTACCAATTGCAATTGCCATAGATATTTCTGAAAAAGTAGATAAATTTTTACGCCATGCAGATTTATCAGTAACAGAAATTATAAAAGATTATTACATTCATTTTATTGTAATATTTGGAAACACCTTTATGCCTCTGGCTTTATTTATAGCTGTTATTTTTTTCACTTCTAAATTATCCTCCAACACAGAAATTATAGCAATACATTCAGCTAAAATTTCTTTTACTCGATTTTTAAAACCTTATTTTATTGGGGCTACTTTAGTTACCCTATTAGCTTTAGGAATGAATCACTTTGTTGTTCCTAGCAGTAATAAAATTTTTAATGAATTCAGTAAAAAATATTTAAAAACAAAAAAATACAATCAAAACCATTTAACCAATATTAATTTACAGCTTGATTCTAATGACTATATCTACTTAAAAAGTTATAATTTAGGTACTAAACAAGGTCAAAAGTTTACTTATGAAAAATTTGAAGGCACTAAATTAAAATATAAGTTAATGGCTGAAAATATTAGATGGATAGAGAAAGATACCGTTTTTAGACTAAATACCTATAGAAAAAGATTCCTCTTAGAAGATAGAGACTCAATAGAACAAGGTATAAAGTTAGACACCTTACTTGCCTTTATGCCAAATGATTTAGTTAATATTGATGACCTTGCTAAAGAAATGACATCCATTAAATTATATGATTATATAGAGCAATCTAGACAACGTGGAGTTGGTAATTTAAACACCTACTTGGTTGAATTCCATAAAAGAACTAGTTTACCTATTTCAACATACATTCTAACTTTTATTGCCGTTTGTTTAGCTGCAAAAAAACGAAGAGGTGGTATGGGTATAAATTTAGCTATTGGAATAACCTTAATGTTTGTATATGTATTCTTCTTAAAAATTGTTGAAGTTTTAGGTGCTGGTGCAGAAACAAATGCTTTTGTAATGGTTTGGCTTCCTAACATATTTTTTGGAGGACTAGCAGTATACTTATACTTTAAAAATGCCAAAAACTAACTTAAAAAACTATTTACATCTCCACTTTATAGTTTTTATTTGGGGATTTACAGCCGTTTTAGGAGCACTAATAACTATTGATGCAATTCCTTTAGTTTGGTATAGAATGGGACTAGCTGTTATAGTTCTATTTATATATTTTTTAATTAAAAAGAAGAGCTTAAAAGTACCTCCAAAAACACTTTTAAAATTTTTTATTGGTGGAGTATTAATAGCCTTGCATTGGATTGCTTTTTTTACAGCTATAAAAGTTTCTAATGTATCTATAGCATTAGTTTCTATGAGTACAGGTGCTTTATTTACTTCATTTATTGAACCTATTTTTTTTAAGCGAAGAATAAATTATACTGAATTTATTTTTGGACTTATAGTTATTTCTGGGTTATATATAATTTTTAATGTAGAAAACGATTATACTCTTGGAATAATATATGCTTTAATTGCATCGCTCCTTTCTGCCCTATTTACAGTAATTAATGGTCTATTTGTAAAGAAAAACGATGGAAGTGTTATCTCTTTCTATCAACTACTTTTTGGAGTTCTTTTTATTACTGTATACATTTTATTTTCTACTGGATTTACAGCTAAAGATTTTACAGTAACAACCAACGATATTATTTATTTAATTATTTTAAGTACTATTTGTACAGCATATGCTTTTATAATTTCTATAGATATTATGAAATACCTTACTCCTTTTACAGTAATGCTTACTATAAATCTAGAACCCGTTTATGGAATTATACTTGCTGTATTAATTTTTGGTGAATCTGAAAAAATGAATCCCCAATTTTATTTAGGAGCTGCAATAATTTTTGTAACTGTAATTGTTAATGGAATATTAAAAAATAAAAAAAGTACGTAAGTACTTACATAAAATATAGAAGTTATTATATTTGTATAACATCCAAATTTAAAAAACATGGAATATTTAGAATTTGAATTACCAATAAAAGAATTAGAAGAACAACTTACGAAGTGCGAATTAATTGGTAAAGAAAGTGATGTAGATGTAACAGAAAGTTGCAAAAACATCGAAAAAAAATTGCTAAAAACAAAAACCGATATATATAAAAACCTTACTGCTTGGCAAAGAGTTCAACTATCTAGACATCCAAACAGACCATACACTTTAGATTATATAAACTACCTAACCAATGGTACTTTTATGGAATTACACGGTGATAGAACTGTTAAAGACGATAAAGCTATGATTGGAGGTTTAGGTAAAATAGGAGATCAATCCTTTATGTTTATTGGCCAACAAAAAGGCTATAATACCAAAACACGTCAATATAGAAACTTTGGAATGTCTAATCCTGAAGGATATAGAAAAGCTTTAAGACTTATGAAAATGGCTGAAAAATTTGGAATTCCTGTTATTACTCTATTAGATACACCAGGAGCATATCCTGGTTTAGAAGCAGAAGAACGCGGCCAAGGTGAAGCAATTGCTCGTAATATTTTAGAAATGACACGCCTAAAAACACCTATTATTACAATAGTAATTGGTGAAGGTGCATCCGGTGGTGCTGTAGGAATTGGAGTTGGTGATAGAGTTTATATGATGGAAAACACCTGGTATTCTGTAATATCTCCTGAATCTTGTTCTTCAATTTTATGGAGAAGTTGGGAGCATAAAGAAAAAGCGGCTGATGCGCTTAAACTGACCGCAAATGATATGAAAAAACAAAAATTAATTGACGGTATTATAAAAGAGCCTCTTGGAGGAGCTCATTTTGATAGAGAAGGTGCGTTTAAAGAAGTTGAAAAAACTATCTTAAAAGCTTTTAAAGAACTTAAAGATTTAACACCTACAGACTTAGTTACTAAACGTATGGATAAATACATTCAAATGGGTGAATTTAAAGGTTAAAATAGTTATTGAATACTTACACAAAGTATAAACAACATTTAAAATTATATAGAAACCTTATAACGCAAACTAATAGCGTTATAAGGTTTTTAATTACTCTGTAGTTTTATTCTATAAAAAATGTTAATAAAACTAGCAGATAAAAATTGATTTAGATTGATGAAATATCAACCTATTGTATTAATTTTAAACTATGTTTATACTCAACTCACATCAAATTTCTGCTGCTGATAAAGCTACCATTACAACTAATAACATTTCTTCAATAGATTTAATGGAACACGCAGCTAAACAATGTTTTAATTGGCTGCACACCCAACTACAAGGTGAAAATATTAAAATCCATATATTTTGTGGAATTGGGAATAATGGTGGTGATGGATTAGTTATTGCTCGTTATTTATACAAAAATGGATATGATGTAGACTGTTATATTGTTAATTTTAGCGAAAAAAGAACTAAAGAATTTTTAATAAATTATGATAGATTAAAAGAGCTAGGTAAATGGCCTATTATTATTAATGATGAGCATAATTTTCCTGAAATTTCTTCTAAAGATATTATAATTGATGCCATTTTTGGAAACGGCCTAACAAGACCTCCTGAAAATTTCACTAAAAAATTAATTAATCATATAAATAACACCAACGCCTTTACTTTAGCCATAGATTTACCATCTGGACTTCCTAGCGATGTTGCTATACTTGATAAAAATGCTGTATTAAAAGCAACACATACACTTACTTTTCAAACACCAAAATTAGCATTTTTACTACCAGATAACAGCAATTTTATTAATACTTGGGAAGTAATTGATATTGGTCTTGATTTAAATTTTATCAATAATTTAAAACCAAACCTACATTATATTCTTAAAAATGATATTTTACAATTATACAAACCTAGAACTAAATGGTCTCATAAAGGCTCTTTTGGTCATTCTCTTATAATTGGAGGAAGTTTTGGTAAAATTGGTGCAGCTACCCTATCAACAAAAGCAGCTTTAAAAATTGGTAGCGGACTAGTAACTAGTTATATTCCAAAATGTGGTTATCCTATTTTACAAATAGCAGTTCCTGAAGCTATGGTTGAAGTAGATAATGACATTGCTTTGGAATACTTTAATTTTAAAACAAAAGCTACAGTTATTGCAGTTGGCCCTGGTATAGGTACTCTTGATAAAACGGCTATTGGCTTTGAAAAATTTATCAAAACAAATAAAGTACCATTAGTAATTGATGCAGATGCTTTAAATTTATTATCTCAAAATAAAACACTCTTAAATTATTTACCAAAAAATACGGTATTAACTCCACACCCTAAAGAACTAGAGCGTTTAATTGGACCTTGGAAAAATGATTTTGAAAAATTAGAAAAAATTAGTGTTTTTTCAAAAAAATTCGGACTTATTATTGTTCTAAAAGGTGCACACACAGTTATTGTAAATAACGCAACAATGTATTTTAATTCAACAGGAAACCCTGCCTTAGCTACAGCAGGAAGTGGTGATGTTTTAACCGGAATAATAACTGGCTTAATTGCTCAAAAATACGAACCAATTAATGCTGCAATTTTAGGTGTATATTTACATGGAAAAACTGCTGATATTGCAATTTCAAAAACGGGCTATGAAACGTTTACAGCTTCATCAATTTTAAAATTTTTACCAAATGCATTATTAGATTTATTTTATAAAAATGAACCTATAGAAGAAAGTAAAGAAAATGAGAGTTAAAAAAATTATAAAAACAAAAGGCCACTTAAATTTAAGTGGCCTTTATATTCTTTACTAAAAATAATAGGTTAAATATTATTTTCGTCAAATAACTCAATTAACTTTTCGCTTGAAGGTCTTGGAGCATTAGAATTTACAATATTTCCATTAGGATCTATTAAAATAAAACGAGGAATACCTTTTATTAAATAACCTGTAACAAAATCAGATTTCCAACTTTTATCTGAAAATAATTGTATACCTTTTAAATCCTCTTCTTCAACCATTGTTTTCCATTTTTCATAATCCTTTTCAGCATCTACAGAAATACTTACAAATTCTATATTTTTATTATGGTATTTAGCTTCTACTTCTTTTAAAGATGGAATTTCAGCTATACAAGGTCCACACCAGGTAGCCCAAACATCTACATAAACAAATTTTCCTTTTAAATCATCTAAAGAAGTTGTACCTCCATTAAAATTCTCATAATTTTCGAATTTTGGAGAAGGCTGACCTTTAGCAACAGTTTTTAGTTTATTATAACTTTCTGTAATTTCTTTTTTATTGGCTTCATTTGTTGAAGCAGCCATAAATAAGCTATAAAACTCTTCTAATTCAGTTGTGTAAGTTATCCCATAAATAGAGTTTACATAAACTAACTTGTTTTTTATAGTTTCATTAGGAATATTAGCTGCAACTTTTAAATAGGCAATATCTTCAGGTATTGATTCTTTTTCTGCTAATTTTTTAGCTTCTTTTTGATAATGAGTATTTACAAGATTTTCATAATTTTTAGAAAATATAAAATCTTCTTCATTATTATAATCTAATGTTTCTAACTCATTTAAGAATTCATCAGAAACTTTAAAATCTTTCTTTTTAGCATAATGTGAATGGTATAATTCATATTTACTTATAAAACTTAAATATGAATAGTAAATATTTCTTTTTTCTTTCTCTTTAAAATCTTCAGATATTCCTTCTGAAGCCTCTAACAATTCTTCAGATACTGTTTTAATTTCATTAAATTTAGTTTTGTAAGCAGTTTCTTCTAATAAATAAACATCGGTACCTGTACCTATTAATTCTTTAAACTTTTTATTTTTACTAATTAAATAATTACTTATTTCAGATCCTGGCCCTGATAATTCTAAGGTATTTTCAAAATCACTTGCATCAAAATTAATTGTCACTTCGTTACCTGGTTCTAAATATAGTGTTGACTTATTTTTACCATCAGAAAGAATATAATAACCTGATGTAACTGATAAAGTGTCTTTAAACTCGCCTTCATCTGTAACTTTAATTATTTCTTTAATATTACTATTTGTATTATTAAATGTTAATTTATTAACCTTAGTATTTGTTATCTTACCAGATAAAATTGCATAATCAATCTTTGCTTCTTGTTTACAGGAAACAATTGCTAAAATTGCTATTAATGTTATTATTTTTTTCATTATGTCTATTAAGTTTAAATATTAATTTTCAAAGATAAAATTAATTATAGATTAATTAGGATTAAGTTTTTAATTTAAATTGTACCATATTTTTGGTGAAATTAATTTTTAAATACAAAAAAAGTGGTAGATACATCTACCACTTTTCACATTAAAATATGTTATATACTTAATTAAATTCCGAATCTTCTTTTACTATTCCAAGTAATACTTTTTGCATTTTTAAAATCAACTGCTGACATTCTTTTCTTACTTTCTTGATTTTTTAATTTCTTAATAATTTTCATATTGATAATTTTAGTAGTTATTTGATCGGCAAAGATACAACTACATTTAGGTTTTACAAGCTGCAAAAACACTATTACTATTAATTTAACAATTTGAAGTAATTAATTTAAATTTTAACCACCGAAAACGTTATATATTTACATTTTATATAAATATTATGTAAAAACAGATGAAATATAATAATTGTATTAAATTTTTAAATCTAAATTTTTTGTTAAAATTTAAAGAAAATTCATCTTTTTATGCTAAATTGCAGGTTGGTTTATATAAAAATTAAACTTTTAAAAGCATAAATAGGTTTATAGTATACCCTCTTTTTTCTAGTAGATTTTATAGTTAATTCCTAACATTATATTTCCTTTTGGCATTGGAACTAGATTCGTTTCTGTATATGTTGTATTAAAAATATTATTAGCACTTAAAAACACACCAATTCTATTTGGTAATTCTGTTTTTATTTTGGCATCTACAACTGTGTAGGTTTCTCCTCTCGATCTTTCTACAAATCTATAAGAAATATTTTGACTAAATAATTTAGAAAACTTAAAATCTATACCCGATGTTAATTGGTGCTTAATACTATTTAAGGCATACCTTGTATACTCATCTTTATTCTCATCTTCTATAAAACTATACCCTAAATTAAATCGTTGTTCCAAATCCCATAACTGAAACCTATAACCAAAATCTATTTCAAATCCTTTTGTTGTAACTTCACTAAAATTTCTTGCCTCCCACTTTTCATCAGGATCTTCTGGATTGTCCTTTGCCCAATCAATTAAATCATCAGCAGTTCTATTAAAAAATGCCACATTAATATCTAAATTTCTTGTATTATACTTAAAACCTAACTCTTCAGACAATGCTGATTCTGGTTTTAAATCTGGATTTCCTATTTCATTACTACCTATATAATAAAGATCTGTAAATGTAGGTACTCTATAAGTATACCCTATATTACTGTACATTTTTAAACGTTCAGAAAACCGATAACCAACATCAATTCCAGGGAAGGCTTTTGTATTAAAATCTGAATATGAACTAATAGCAATTCCTGGAGTAATATCAAAATTATTTATTTCAAAACGGTGTTCCAAAAACCCTGTTATTACAGTTCTAGCATGGTCTTGTAGATTGTTACTAACTAAAAATACTCTTGAAACATCTAATCCAATACCTGTTTTACCTAGTGAAGAATTAAGTACAGCATTTGTTTCTGCCCCTATTTTGTTAGAAATATGTAAATTACGATATACTGGAGGATCATGTCGTAAATATAAATACAAGTCTTGATTACGTTTCCAATAAACTCTAGGTTTAATTGTAATATTTTTAATGGTATAATTAGCATCTATAGCTACTAAACTTGTTTGTGTCTCTTCATATTGATCTATTGCAGCTGGACTTGCATAAAACCCGTTTGCTCCAAAATCTCTTTCCGTATAAGATGACGTTAAATTATAACTACCTAAGTTAGCTTTAACAAAAATTGATTTATTTTTAAAGTCTGTATTATACCTATACCCTTCAGATTCTTGATAATTTAATGCGGTAAAAATCCCTCCATTATCAAATTTTTGAGTAAAAGTAATACCTCCTTTTATATTTTGGTATGATCCATATCCTAAATTTACTTTTAGATTATTTTCTTTTATTTTTTTAGTTACAATATTTATGGCACCCGTAAATGCATTCTGTCCATAAACTCTTGCTGCGGGACCTTTTATAACTTCAATACGTTCTATATTATCTAAAGATAAAATTGCATTCATAGAATGGTGTCCTGTTTGTGGATCATCCATTTTAACACCATCAATTAACACTAAAGTTTGATCAAAATTTCCACCTCTAATATATAAATCAGATTGCATTCCGTCTACCCCACGTCTTCTTATATCTAACCCTGCTATATTTTGAAGTAAATCTGCAACATTACTAGCAGCACTTTTTATAATATCTTCAGATGTAATTAATGTAATGGTTCTTGAATTTTCTGAAAAAGGTAAAGATATTCTATTGGAAGTTATAATAATTTCTTTTAAAGTATCTCGTCTAATAGTCTCTTCTTGTGCTTTTAACTGTACTATATAAAGTAATGTAAAAATTATTAAAGTAATTTTAATTTTCATAAATAGTGATTTATATACGTTGTAAAAGTAGTAACTTTCCGGACGATTAACATAGTCCAGTTTTAAAATGATAGATAGTCCGGTTAACACACTTTTTAAACAATTAATAAGCATAGATAAAACTTTAGCTCAACCTTTATATTTACAGGTTTCGGGACAAATTATAAATGCAATTCAACGAAGTTATTTAACCAAGGGCACCATGTTACCGGGTACGCGTGTATTAAGCCATTTATTAAAAGTGCATAGAAATACAGCTGTTGCAATTTACGAAGAATTAGCATCACAAGGTTGGGTTGAAATTATACCAAATAAAGGTACTTTTGTTTTAGAACCAGAAAAAAGCACTGCAAAAATAAAAGCTTCATCTCAAAAACTAAATGAAGCTTATAGTTATGCTAAAACCACTGGATTCCATTTTCAAAAATCCTTTCATTTAGCTTCTACTGTTCAATTTACAAAATCTAAATACCTTATTAATGATGGGAAACCCGACTTACGTTTACATCCTATACATCAATTTACAAGATGGT
Source organism: Lutibacter sp. A80 (assembly GCF_022429645.1). Lineage (GTDB taxonomy): Bacteria > Bacteroidota > Bacteroidia > Flavobacteriales > Flavobacteriaceae > Lutibacter. Next base: position 3,837,478 of record NZ_CP092480.1, on the reverse strand, counting down.
ATAGTGCTACTATGAAACGAAAAACTTTAATCGATAAATGGAATAGATCAAACAAATTTTTTAGTACTGTATTCCAAACTCAATTATGCAATTATTTAAACGCTACTAGAGGATTTCATATTAGTCCAAATAATCTAATTAATACACGTAGTACGGAAATGAGCCTTTATGTAGTATCTCAACTCTTATTAAAACAAAACGATATTGTTTTAGTAGGACATTTAAGTAACTACGCTGCAAACATGATTTTTCAACAAACAGGAGCTACCATTAAAACAATACCTGTAGACAATAACGGTTTAAATATTGAATACATAAAAAAACACTTTATAAAACACAGTATTAGATGTGTATATATTTGTGCTCACAGAGATTATCCAACAACCATTACATTAAGTGCTGAGCGTCGTTTAAAGCTACTTAATTTAGCTAAAGAGTATGGCTTTGCTATTATTGAAGATGATTTTGATTATGACTTCCAATTTGAGGGTTCTCCAATGTTACCAATGGCTAGTTCAGATGCAAATGGTATGGTTATATATTTAGGAAAAATTGGACAATCTTTATTTCCTAGCTTTCAAACAGGATTTGTTGTGGCCCCAGAGAATCTAATTACAGAAGCCAAAAACTATATAGAATTACTTGATAAACAAGGTGATTTAATTCAAGAACAAATGCTATCTGAATTAATTAATGAAGGTGAAATTTACCGTCTTATGAAAAAGAACATTGTTATCTACAAAAAAAGAAGAGATACTTTATGTAACCTTCTATCAATTTATTTTTCAGGAATTACACAATGGAAAATTCCTTCGGGTGGCTTAGCCGTTTGGCTACAATTTAATCCTAAAATATCGTTAGCTAAACTTGCTAAAGAAGCTGAAAAAAACGATTTATTTATCCCTAAAACAATTCTTTATCAAGATAAAAAAACTTGTGCTATACGTTTTGGTTTTGGACATTTAAATGAAAAAGAAATAGAACAAGTAATTCAAAAACTAAAACGTGCTTATAATACGGTAATGTCTAGTCCTAAATAACCGATACAGATTATTAAAGGGTAAAAGTTAAAAATTAAAGCTGAATAATGACATCATTGTTCAGCTTTTTTGATTTGTATTGTTTTGGTTTAATTTTTTTTTGTGCGTGCATTTGTATTGGTGTTAGCATTTCGTTAGATAAATGAGGTCTTATATTGTTGTATATTTCTATTGCATTTTTGACCAGTTTCTCCTTTACTTTAAAATCTTGAATCTTCTGTGCTACACTAAATTCCTGTTTTAAAATTCCATTTATTCGCTCTGCAACTGCATTTTCATATGGATCATATTTTTCAGTCATACTAGGCTTAATCTCATTGTTTTCTAATAGTCTTTGATATTCATTCGAGCAATATTGCAACCCTCTATCAGAGTGATGTATTAATGGACTTTCTTTGTATTTTCTATTATTTATAGCCATTTCCAATGCCCTCAATGAACCATCCATTGATAAAGATTTTGACACATCATATCCTACAATCTTTTTAGAATAAGCATCTGTGATTAATGCCAGATACGAAGGGTTGGTTCTCGTTCCGATATATGTAATATCACTCACCCAAACTGATTCAGGCCCTTCTATATCCATTGAGCTGACAAGGTTTCTGTGCTTTCTAAATCTATGATGAGAGTCTGTAGTTATGTGGTAGCTTCTTTTAGGTATTATTAACATATGGTTAGCTTTTAGTATTCTAAACAATTTATCTCTTCCTACTTTTAATAGTGATAATTTATCCTTTAACAGAAAGTATAATTTCTTACCACCCAATCTTGGCATTAGCATCCGAATATCACGAACCAAAACGATAACTTTTTGTGCTACAGTTTGTTTATGAAGTCTTGATTTTATGGATCTATAGTAAACCTGTCTGTTTACCCCGAGCAAATCACAGGTAGAAACTAAAGTTTCTTTATATTCTTCTTTGAAGATGTTGATAAGTCGGGTGTGTAATTTTTTCTTATTTGAATATCATATTCCTTTTCTGCCATATCAACAAGCATATCGAAAATAATAACCTTTTTATCAGCACGTTCTGCTAGATGTTCAGCTCTAGCTTTCTGTTTTTCAAGGAGCTTTATTTTAGCTTCAAGCTCAAGTATTTTTTGTTCTGGAGTTTTTGACATCGTTTTTGGAACTTGGTTTTCCCAATCAAAGTTACCATATTTTTGCAACCATTTGGTTACTGTAGCGTCTCCCTGAATACCATATTTACGCTTGGCTTGGGTTTTTGTTAAAAATCCTTGTTCTACTTCTTCAACTAATTGAAGTTTAAAAGAAAGCGAGTAATCTTTTTGAGTTCGCTTTGCTGCACCTGATTTGTCTGATGTTTTCATTACACTTGTGTTTTAGTGTATCGCTATTTCAGGACGGGACATTATTAAATAAAAAAAAGCTGAACTCAATGTTCAGCTTTTTTTATTTAATTTATGCTTCTCCAGTTGGACCAAAATTCATTGGTATTGGAGGTTGCTCATAATCTTTAATTTCTCCGTGACTCTGTTCAAACCTTTTCACATTATCAGCTAATGCTTTTACCAATCTCTTGGCATGTTGAGGAGTTAGTATTATTCTTGATTTTACTTTAGCCTTAGGTTGCCCTGGCATTACACTAACAAAATCTACAATAAATTCAGAAACAGAATGATTAATAATTGCTAAGTTAGAATATGTTCCTTCTGCAATTTTATCATCTAATTCTATATTAATCTGTCCTTCTTTTTTAGGTTTTTGTTCACTCATAATTTAAAAACTTGAATCCATTTCTTCTTGAGAACCTACAATAATATTATCATATATTCTCATACCTGTACCTGCAGGAATTCGTTTACCTACAATTACATTCTCTTTTAATCCTTCTAAATCATCTACTTTTCCACTAACAGCAGCTTCATTCAACACCTTAGTAGTTTCCTGGAAGGATGCTGCAGAAATAAACGATTTAGTTTGTAAAGAAGCTCTAGTAATACCTTGTAAAATCTGTTCAGCTGTAGCAGGATTTGCATCTCTAGCTTCAACCAATGCTTTATCTTCTCTACGCAATACAGAGTTTTCATCTCTTAATTGACGTGGTGATACAATTTGACCTTCTTTTAAGTTGGTAGAATCTCCAGCATTTTCAATAACTTTCATACCATAAATTGCGTCATTTTGTTCAATAAAGTCATTTTTATGAATTAATTGATTTTCTAAGAATAATGTATCTCCAGAATCAATAATTCTAACTTTACGCATCATTTGACGAACAACAACTTCAAAGTGTTTATCGTTAATTTTTACTCCTTGTAAACGATATACTTCTTGAATTTCATTTACTAAATATTCTTGAACCGCTGACGGACCTTGAATATTTAAAATATCATTTGGAGTAACTGCTCCTTCAGAAAGCGGCATTCCTGCTTTAATAAAGTCATTTTCTTGTACTAAGATTTGATTAGAAAGTTTAATTAAATACTTTTTAACATCTCCTAATTTAGACTCAACTATAATTTCGCGATTACCACGTTTTATTTTTCCAAAAGAAACAACTCCATCAATTTGAGAAACAACAGCTGGATTAGAAGGGTTACGTGCTTCAAATAATTCTGTTACACGTGGTAAACCTCCTGTAATATCACCTGATCTTCCAGATTTACGAGGAATTTTAACAATAAACATTCCTGATGGAATTTTATCTCCATCTTCAACAATTAAATGTGCTCCTACTGGTAGGTTGTACGATCTAATTACATTATCATTATCATCTTTCAATAATAATGTAGGAATTGTCTTTTTATTTTTAGATTCAATAATTACTTTTTCTTGGAAACCAGTTTGTTCATCAATTTCTACAAGATAGTTAACACCTCTTTCTATATTTTCGAATTGAATTGTTCCTGCAAATTCAGAAACAATAACACCGTTAAAAGGATCCCATTTACAAATAACATCATTTTTCTTAACTTTATCTCCATCTGAAATATATACAGTTGAACCGTAAGGAATATTATTTGAACTTAAAGTTAATCCAGATTTTTCATCAATAATTTTTACTTCTGAAGTTCTTGAAATAACAATATCAATTGGTGTACCATCAGAATCTTTTCCAGCAACTGTTCTTAAATCTTCAACGTGTGCTTTACCAACAAATTTTGAAGTTAACTTGTTATTTTCTGAAATATTTCCTGCAACACCTCCAACGTGGAATGTTCTTAATGTTAACTGAGTACCTGGTTCTCCAATAGATTGTGCAGCTACAACACCAACTGCTTCACCAATTTGCACCATCTTATTTGTAGACAAACTATTACCATAACATTGTGAACAAATACCTTTTTTAGCTTCACAAGTTAATGCTGAACGTACTTCTACGCTATCAACTGCTGAGCTTTCAATAGCTCTCGCAATTTCAACTGTAATTAATTCTCCAGAATGTGCTAAAATTTCTTCAGTAATTGGATCTATAACATCATGTAATGAAACACGACCTACAACTCTTTCTCCTAAAGTTTCAACAATTTCGTCATTCTTTTTAAGTGGTTGAATAACCAATCCTCTTAAAGTTCCACAATCGTGTTCGTTTACAATAACATCTTGAGAAACATCAACTAAACGACGTGTTAAATAACCTGCATCGGCAGTTTTTAATGCCGTATCTGCTAAACCTTTACGAGCACCGTGAGTAGAAATAAAGTATTCAAGAATTGATAAACCTTCTTTAAAGTTAGAAAGAATTGGATTCTCAATAATTTCTCCACCACTAGCTGTAGATTTTTTAGGTTTTGCCATTAATCCACGCATACCAGTTAACTGACGAATTTGCTCTTTAGATCCCCTTGCTCCAGAATCTAACATCATAAATACTGAATTAAATCCTTGTTGATCTTCACGCAAACGTTTCATTGATAGTTCAGTTAAACGGTTGTTTGTAGAACCCCAAATATCAATAACTTGATTATAACGCTCTTTGTTAGTTAACATACCCATATTATAGTTTGCCATAATATTGTCAACTTGAGTGTTTGCAGCATCAATCATATCAACCTTTTCAGGTGGAATAATAATATCTCCTAAACTAAATGATAAACCACCACGGAATGCAAAATTATATCCCATTGATTTCATATCATCTAAGAATTTTCCAGTAGTAGGAACATCGGTAACTTTTAAAATATTACCAATAATATCTCTTAGTGATTTTTTATTCAATACTTCATTTACATAACCTGCAGCTTCAGGAACAACTTCGTTAAATAGTACTCTACCAACAGTTGTTTCTATAATTTGGTCAACTAAGACACCTTCATCATTAAAATCTTTAGTTTTAACTTTAATACTTGCATTTAAGTCAACTGCTTTTTCATTAAAAGCAATAGTAACTTCTTGCGGAGAATAAAAAGTTAAACCTTCTCCTTTAATTTTATTTTCTGGAGTAGATTTTCTTTCTTTTGTCATATAATATAATCCAAGTACCATATCCTGAGAAGGAACCGTTACCGGAGCACCATTTGCTGGATTTAATATATTATGTGATGCTAACATTAACAACTGACATTCTAAAATAGCTTCAGGTCCTAATGGTAAGTGAACCGCCATTTGATCCCCATCAAAATCGGCATTAAATGCTGTACATACTAATGGGTGTAATTGGATTGCTTTTCCTTCAATTAATTTTGGTTGGAAAGCTTGAATACCCAATCTGTGTAGCGTAGGTGCACGGTTTAACATTACAGGATGTCCTTTTAAAACATTCTCTAAAATATCCCATACAACAGGTTCTCTTTTATCTATAATTTTCTTTGCAGATTTTACTGTTTTTACAATACCTCTTTCTATTAATTTTCTAATAACAAAAGGTTTGTATAATTCAGCTGCCATATCTTTTGGCAATCCACATTCGTATAATTTTAATTCTGGTCCAACAACAATTACAGAACGAGCAGAATAATCAACACGTTTACCTAATAAGTTTTGACGGAAACGTCCTTGTTTACCTTTTAACGAATCAGATAATGATTTTAAAGGTCTGTTAGATTCTGTTTTTACTGCTGAAGATTTACGTGTATTATCAAATAATGAATCTACAGATTCTTGTAACATACGTTTTTCATTACGTAAAATTACTTCAGGAGCTTTTATTTCAACTAAACGTTTTAAACGATTGTTTCTAATAATTACCCTTCTGTATAAATCATTTAAATCTGAAGTTGCAAACCTACCACCATCTAATGGTACTAATGGACGTAATTCTGGTGGAGTCACAGGAATTACTTTCATTATCATCCATTCTGGACGGTTTTCTCTATTTTTATTAGCATCTCTAAAAGATTCAACAACATTTAATCTTTTTAATGCTTCTGTTTTACGTTGTTTAGATGTTTCTGTATTTGCTTTGTGACGTAATTCATAAGACAATTCGTCTAAATCTATACGATTAAATAAATCTATTAAACAAGCAGCACCCATTTTAGCAATAAACTTATCTGGATCACTATCGTCTAAATATTGATTTTCAACAGGAAACGTTTCTAAAATATCTAAATATTCTTCTTCTGTTAAGAAGTCCATTTTTTGTAATGGTTCACCTTCTGCATTTTTTGCTCCGGCTGGTTGAATTACTACATAACGTTCGTAGTAAATAATCATATCTAACTTTTTAGATGGTAAACCTAAAAGGTATCCCATTTTGTTAGGTAATGATTTAAAGTACCAAATATGAGCTACAGGAACCACTAAATTAATATGCCCTACTCTATCTCTACGTACTTTTTTTTCTGTAACTTCTACACCACAACGGTCACAAACAATTCCTTTATAACGAATTCTCTTGTATTTACCACAAGCACATTCATAATCTTTTATAGGTCCAAAAATACGTTCGCAAAACAATCCATCTCTTTCAGGTTTGTGCGTACGGTAATTTATAGTTTCTGGTTTTAATACTTCTCCATTTGATTTCTCTAGAATTGCTTCTGGAGATGATAAACCAATTGAAATTTTATTAAACTTTTTTACAGTGTATTTATCAGTTTTTCTTGCCATTTTTTATAGTATTCAGTAATTGGTTGGCAGTATTCAGTATTCAGTCACAGTGTATTAATAACTGAGACTGAATAGTGTTTACTTAAATTATTCTTCTAATCTAACGTCTAATCCAAGACCTCTAAGTTCGTGCATTAATACGTTAAATGATTCTGGCAATCCAGGTTCTGGCATAGCATCACCTTTTACAATGGCCTCGTACGTTTTAGCTCTACCCATAACATCATCAGATTTTACAGTTAAGATCTCACGCAATGTACTAGAAGCACCATAAGCCTCAAGTGCCCAAACCTCCATCTCACCAAAACGTTGACCTCCAAATTGTGCTTTACCACCTAATGGTTGTTGTGTAATTAATGAGTATGGACCTATAGAACGTGCGTGCATTTTATCATCAATCATATGACCTAATTTGATCATATAAATTACACCTACTGTTGCTTTTTGATCAAAACGTTGACCTGTTCCACCATCATACAAATAAGTATGTCCATATTGTGGTACACCAGCAGCATCGGTAATTTTAGTAATTTCATCAATACTAGCACCATCAAAAATTGGTGTAGCATATTTGGTATTTAATTTTTGACCTGCCCAACCTAGAACAGTTTCATAAATTTGACCAATATTCATACGTGAAGGTACACCAAGTGGATTTAATACAATATCTACTGGAGTTCCGTCTTCTAAGAAAGGCATATCTTCTTGACGAACAATACGAGCAACAATACCTTTGTTACCGTGACGTCCTGCCATTTTATCCCCTACTTTTAATTTACGTTTTTTAGCTATATAAATTTTTGCTAATTTTAATATACCAGCTGGTAATTCATCCCCAACAGAAACTGTAAATTTTTCACGTCTTAAAGATCCTTGTAAATCATTCACTTTAATTTTATAATTGTGAATTAATTCTGTTACAAGCATATTTATATGATCATCTGTTGTCCAAACACCTTTAGTTAAGTAATTAAAGTCTGGAACAGCATTTAACATTTTTAAAGTAAATTTCTTACCTTTTTGAAGTATTTCTTCACCTAAATCGTTTAATACACCTTGAGATGTTTTACCACTGATTAACGTAAATAATTTTTCAATAAGAACAGATCTTAAATCTTCTAATTTAGCTGTATACTTACTTTCTAAATTTGCAATACTAACTTTATCTTGAGCTCGTTTAGATTTATCTTTTACAGCTCTTTCAAATAATTTTTTATCAATAACAACCCCTCTCAATGATGGAGAAGCTTTTAATGATGCATCTTTTACATCACCTGCTTTATCTCCAAAGATAGCTCTCAATAATTTTTCTTCAGGAGTAGGGTCAGATTCACCTTTTGGAGTAATTTTACCTATTAAAATATCTCCTGGTTTTACTTCTGCTCCAATTCTAATCATTCCATTTTCATCTAAGTCTTTAGTAGCCTCTTCAGAAACATTTGGAATATCATTAGTTAATTCTTCAGCACCTAATTTTGTATCTCTAACTTCTAAAGAATACTCATCAATATGGATTGAAGTAAAAATATCTTCTTTTACAACTTTTTCAGAAATCACAATTGCATCCTCAAAATTATACCCTTTCCAAGGCATAAATGCAACTTTCATATTTCTACCAAGCGCTAATTCTCCTTTTTGTGTTGCATAACCTTCACAAAGTACTTGTCCTTCTTCAACTCTATCTCCTTTTTGAACAATAGGTTTTAAGTTTATTGAAGTACCTTGATTTGTTTTTCTAAATTTAATTAAGTTGTAAGATTTACTATCACCTTCAAAACTAACCATACGATCTTCATCTGTCTTATCGTATTTAATAGTAATTGTATTTGCATCTACATACTCAACAACTCCAGCACCTTCAGCATTCATTAAAATACGAGAATCTTTTGCTACTCTTAATTCTAAACCAGTACCAACAATTGGTGATTCTGGTTTTAATAAAGGTACCGCCTGACGCATCATATTCGATCCCATCAATGCTCTATTCGCATCATCATGTTCCAAGAATGGAATTAAAGATGCAGAAATAGATGCTATCTGATTTGGAGCAACATCCATAAAGTTTACTTTATCTGGCTCTACAACAGGATAATCAGCTTCTTCACGTACAATAATTTTATCAACAGTAAATTTACCAGTCTCATCTATAGGAAGGTTAGACTGTGCAAATTTCATTCCTTCTTCTTCTTCTGCACTTAAATATCTAGGTTCTTCAGTAATATTAACATTACCATCGATAACTTCTCTATATGGAGTTTCAATAAATCCTAAATTATTAACTTTCGCAAAAACTGCTAAAGAAGAAATTAACCCAATATTTGGTCCCTCTGGTGTTTCAATAGGACATAAACGTCCATAATGTGTATAGTGAACATCACGAACCTCAAAACCAGCTCTTTCTCTAGATAAACCTCCAGGTCCTAATGCAGATAACCTACGTTTGTGAGTAATCTCTGCTAATGGATTTGTTTGATCCATAAATTGAGACAACTGATTTGTTCCAAAGAATGAATTAATTACTGAAGATAATGTTTTCGCATTAATTAAATCTATAGGTGTAAATACCTCATTGTCACGTACATTCATACGTTCACGAATAGTACGGGCCATACGAGATAAACCAACACCAAACTGACTTGCTAATTGTTCACCAACAGTTCTAACACGACGATTAGATAAGTGGTCAATATCATCAACTTCAGCTTTAGAATTAACTAATTTTATTAAGTTTTTAATAATTGTAATAATATCAACTTTAGTTAAAACTTTCTGATTAATATCTTCGTTTAAACCAAGTTTTTTATTCATTCTGTAACGTCCAACTTCTCCTAAGTTATAACGTTGTTCAGAGAAGAATAATTTATCAATAATACCTTTTGCCGTTTCAAAATCTGGCGGTTCAGCATTACGTAACTGTCTATAAATATGTTCAACAGCTTCTTTTTCAGAGTTTGTTGGATCTTTTTGCAAGGTGTTATGAATAATAGCATAATCTGCCATTTCATTATCTTCCTTATGAAGCAAAATAGTTCTCGCACCAGACTCTATAATTTCTTCAGTTTGTTCTTTTTCTAAAATTGTATCTCTATCTAATACAATTTCATTTCTTTCAATAGAAACAACTTCTCCAGTATCTTCATCAACAAAATCTTCAAACCATGTTTTTAAAACACGAGCAGCTAATTTTCTACCTAATACTTTTTTAAGCCCACTTTTTGAAACTTTAATTTCTTCAGCAAGGTCAAAAATTTCAAGAATATCTTTATCTCTTTCGTAACCAATTGCTCTAAACAATGTTGTTACAGGTAATTTTTTCTTTCTATCAATATAAGCATACATTACTTGATTGATATCTGTTGCAAACTCTATCCAAGAACCTTTAAAAGGAATTACTCTTGCAGAATATAATTTTGTTCCGTTTGCATGGAACGACTGACCAAAGAATACTCCAGGAGAACGGTGTAATTGAGAAACAACGACCCTTTCTGCTCCATTAATAACAAAAGTACCACTGTTTGTCATATAAGGAATTGTACCTAAATATACATCTTGAACAATAGTTTCAAAATCTTCATGTTCTGGATCTGTACAGTACAATTTTAAACGTGCTTTTAAGGGCACGCAATAAGTAAGACCTCTTTCGATACATTCTTGAATAGAATATCGAGGAGGATCTACAAAGTAATCTATGAACTCTAACACAAATTGGTTACGAGTATCTGTAATTGGGAAGTTGTCTAGGAAGGTTTTATATAACCCTTCGGTACTTCGTTCGTCAGCTTTAGTTTTTAATTGGAAAAAATCTTGAAACGATTTAACCTGAATATCTAAAAAATCTGGATATTCAGTTACCAATTTAGCTGATGCAAAGTTTATTCTTTCGGTGAAATTTTTTGATGCCAATGGACAAAAACTTTAAGTTAAAAAACTATTAAAATATAAGAACGAATATATACGCAAAATGGTTTAGGTCTTAGGATGACCCCAGACCTAAACCTTAAATTGTTTTAGCTGTTGTTAGCTTATTTAAGCTCAACCTCTGCTCCAGCTTCTTCTAATGATGCTTTTAAAGCTTCCGCTTCGTCTTTAGAAATACCTTCTTTTACTGGTGCTGGTGCGCTATCTACAACACCTTTAGCTTCTTTCAATCCTAAACCAGTTAATTCCTTAACTAATTTAACAACTGCTAATTTAGAACCACCTGCTGCTTTTAAAATTACATCAAATTCAGTTTGAGCTTCTTCTTCTGCTGCTCCACCTGCTGCTGGACCTGCTACTGCAACTGCTGCTGCAGCTGGCTCAATACCATATTCTTCTTTTAAAATATTAGCTAACTCGTTTACTTCTTTTACTGTTAAGTTAACAAGTTGTTCTGCGAAATCTTTTAAATCTGCCATTTCTCTTTGTTTAATTTTTATTATATTAGTTTATTAGTGCGCTTATTCTTTTTCTGATAATGCTTTAATTATACCAGATAATTTATTACCTCCTGATTGTAATGCTGAAACAACATTTTTAGCAGGCGATTGTAAAATTGTAATGATTTCTCCAATAACTTCTTCTTTAGACTTGATATTAACTAAAGTTTCTAATTGGTCATCACCAACATAAATAGCTTCAGCTACATAAGCTCCTTTTAATAAAGGCTTATCGGATTTTTTACGAAATTCTTTTATTAATTTTGCTGGTGCATTACCAGTATCAGATAATAAAATTGAAGTATTTCCTTTTAAAACTGTAGGTAAATCTCCAAAATCTTTATCAGATTTTTCCATTGCTTTTTCTAACAATGTATTTTTAACAACTGCAAGTTTAATATTAGCTTTAAAACATGCTCTACGTAAATTAGATGTGTCTAAGGCATTTAAACCTGATATATCAGCTAAATAGATAACACTTTGTCCAGTTAACTTTGTTGTTATAGCTTCTATCACTTGTGATTTTTCTTCTCTAGTCATAATCTTCTATGTTTTAACTATTAACTGATTTAGTATCAATACTTATACCTGGACTCATAGTACTAGACATGTAAATGCTTTTAACATAAGTTCCTTTAGCTGCAGTTGGTTTTAATTTTATTAAAGTCTGAATTAATTCACCAGCGTTTTCAGCAATTTTATCTGCAGAAAATGATGCTTTAGCTATTGCTGCATGAACAATACCTGTTTTTTCAACTTTAAAGTCAATTTTACCAGCTTTAACTTCAGTAACAGCTTTTGCTACATCCATTGTTACAGTACCAGTTTTAGGGTTAGGCATTAAACCTCTAGGTCCTAAAATACGTCCTAATGGTCCTAATTTACCCATAACACTAGGCATAGTAATAATAACATCAACGTCAGTCCAACCTTCTTTAATTTTTTGAAGGTATTCATCTAATCCAACATAGTCTGCACCTGCTTCTTTTGCATCTGCTTCTTTATCTGGAGTTACTAATGCTAAAACTTTAACATCTTTACCGGTTCCGTGAGGTAATGTTACTACCCCTCTAACCATTTGATTTGCTTTACGAGGATCAACTCCTAATCTAACAGCTAAATCAATAGATGCATCAAAATTTACATTAGTAATTTCTTTTACTAAAGCAGAAGCATCATTTAAACTGTAAGTTTGATTTCTATCAACTTTAGCTTCAGCTTCTTTTTGCTTTTTAGTTAATTTTGCCATTTTTTAATAACTGTTTTATTGTTTTACAGGAGCTTCTCCTTTTACTCTAATTCCCATTGAACGTGCTGTACCTGCCATCATAAGCATTGCAGATTCAACAGTAAATGCATTTAAATCTACCATTTTATCTTCAGCAATTGTTTTCAATTGATCCCAAGTAACTGTAGCTACTTTAATTCTATTTGGTTCTGCTGACCCTTTTTTTACTTTAGCTGCTTCTAAAATTTGAACAGCTGCTGGTGGAGTTTTTATAACAAAATCAAAAGATTTATCCTTATATACAGTAATTGCAACAGGTAAAACTTTTCCTGGTTTGTCTTGAGTTCTAGCATTAAATTGCTTACAGAACTCCATAATATTAACTCCGGCAGCACCTAAAGCAGGTCCAACAGGTGGTGATGGATTTGCTGCACCTCCACGAACTTGTAATTTTACTACTTTACTAACTTCTTTTGCCATTTTTAAATCTTAAATTAGATATTACATAAAATTGGAAGCTAAATGTAATATCATAAATTATATGTAACTATTATGAAATTTTATCTACTTGCATATAACTTAACTCTAATGGTGTTTTTCTTCCAAAAATCTTAACCATTACTTCTAGTTTACGCTTTTCTTCATTTATCTTTTCTATTGTACCATCAAACCCATTAAATGGACCATCAATTACTTTTACTGTTTCACCAACTACATAAGGTATAGCAACATTATCATTTTGAACAGATAATTCATCAACTTTACCAAGCATTCGGTTAATTTCAGATTTACGCATAGGTACAGGATCACCTCCTTTAACTTCGCCTAAAAAACCAATCACACCTGTTATCGATTTAATAACGTGTGGTAATTCACCACTTAAGTTAGCTTCAATCATTACATAACCTGGAAAATAAACGCGTTCTTTATTTATTTTTTTCCCATTACGTACTTGAATCACTTTTTCTGTAGGTACTAAAACTCTATCAACATAATCAGTCATTCCTAAACGAGCTATCTCATTTTCAATATAAGATTTCACTTTATTTTCTTGCCCACCTATAGCTCTAACAACGTACCATTTTTTCACAGAATCAGCCATAACTTAATTATTAAAATAATTTAAAATACTCAGTTAAACCAGTTTGGAAGAATTTATCTACTAAAAATACTGCCAAAGCAAATATTATTGTAAATACAGCAACAACTAATGTCGATTTTTGAGCTTCTTCCCAAGAAATCCAAGACACTTTATTGCGTAACTCTTCAAATGAGTCTTTTATATAATTAACTAAATTCATTTCTTATTTTTTTGCACGGGCGGAGAGGCTCGAACTCCCGACACCTGGTTTTGGAGACCAGTGCTCTACCAACTGAGCTACGCCCGTAAAGAAAGGTGCTTCTAAAGAAGCACCTTATATTTGTTTTTTTAGATCTAGATTAGTCTAACATTTCTGTTACCTGACCAGCTCCTACTGTTCTACCACCTTCACGGATTGCAAAACGTAAACCTACATTTAATGCAATTGGTTGGTGTAATTCAACAGTAATAGTTAAGTTATCTCCTGGCATTACCATTTCTACTCCATCAGGTAAGTTAATAGTACCTGTTACGTCTGTTGTACGTACGTAAAATTGTGGACGGTAGTTGTTATGGAATGGTGTGTGACGACCACCTTCTTCTTTTTTCAAGATATAAACCTCTGCTTTAAATTTAGCGTGTGGAGTTACAGATTTTGGTTTACAAATTACCATACCTCTACGGATATCTTCTTTATTAATACCTCTTAATAAGATACCAACGTTATCTCCAGCTTCACCTCTATCTAATATTTTACGAAACATTTCAACTCCAGTAATAGTAGAAGTTAATTTTTCAGCTCCCATACCAATAATATCAACAGCATCTCCTGTGTTAGCAACACCAGTTTCAATACGTCCTGTTGCTACAGTACCACGACCAGTAATTGAGAATACATCTTCAATAGGCATTAAGAAATCTTTATCAACATCACGCTTAGGTAACTCAATCCAAGTATCCACAGCATCCATTAATTCCATAATTTTCTCCATCCATTTTGGCTCAAGGTTTAATCCTCCTAAAGCAGAACCTTGAATTACAGGAGTATTATCACCATCGTAGTCATAGAAAGATAATAAATCTCTAATTTCCATTTCTACTAATTCTAATAATTCCTCATCATCAACCATATCCACTTTATTCATGAATACAACTAATCTTGGAATACCTACTTGACGACCTAATAAGATATGCTCTCTTGTTTGAGGCATTGGCCCATCTGTTGCAGCTACTACGATAATTGCACCATCCATTTGAGCAGCACCTGTTACCATGTTTTTTACGTAATCCGCGTGACCTGGACAGTCAACGTGAGCATAGTGACGTGTAGCAGTTTGATACTCTACGTGTGCAGTATTAATTGTAATACCTCTTTCTTTTTCTTCAGGAGCGTTATCGATTTGATCGAAATCTTTTACTTCAGAAAGCCCTTTCTCTGCTAATACAACAGTAATAGCAGCTGTTAAGGTTGTTTTACCGTGATCAACGTGTCCAATAGTACCAATGTTTAAGTGCGCTTTTGAACGATCGAAAGTTTCTTTAGCCATAATTATTAATTTTTAAATCTTAGTTATATATAGTGTTAAATTCAATTCTTTTATTGAGCCAATGACGGGAATTGAACCCGTGACCTCTTCCTTACCAAGGAAACGCTCTACCCCTGAGCTACACCGGCCAAAAAAATAGAGCGAGAGACCGGGCTCGAACCGGCGACAGTCAGCTTGGAAGGCTGAAGCTCTACCAACTGAGCTACTCTCGCAATAATTTTTTTCAATTCATCATTGGGTATTATATTTTATTCCAATTAAATGTGGTGAGAGAAGGATTCGAACCTTCGAAGCTTGCGCAGCAGATTTACAGTCTGCCCTCGTTGGCCACTTGAGTATCTCACCGGTATTTTCAAAGATCTTTATCAAAAAAATTGATAAGTTTTAAATTATTTCAATTATAAAATAATCTCAAACACTTCACTCTATTTTTTGAGCCGATGGAGGGACTCGAACCCACGACCTGCTGATTACAAATCAGCTGCTCTAGCCAGCTGAGCTACATCGGCTTTTTACTCCATAAAAGAAGTCCGCTATTTCTAACGGACTGCAAATGTATTAAATTTTAGTTTTAAACAAAACTTTTTAAAGTTTTTTTTATAAATTATTTTGATCTTATTTTTTCTTTCTTTTGTGTAAGCTTTCGTTTTAATGAATCTACAGCCAACATAACACCTTCCTCAAATGTTTTACATTGCTTTTTAACTATAAGATCATTCCCCGGAATATTTAATTTTACATCTACATTTTTATTTTCTTTTTCACTTGTTTGATGTACTTTTAAGTATACCTCTGAATCTACAATTTTATCGTAGTATTTTTCTAAACCACTAATTTTCTTCTCTACAAAAACAATAAGTTCTTTATCCGCATTAAAATTAACTGACTGTACGTTTACTCTCATAAATTTATTTTTTTTGGCTCCTTGGGTGAGCTTGGTTATACACTTTTTTTAATTTACCCAAACTACTGTGGGTATAAACTTGTGTTGACGCTAAACTTGAATGCCCAAGTAATTCTTTAACAGCGTTTAAATCTGCACCTTCATTTAATAAGTGTGTTGCAAAAGAGTGCCTAATTACATGTGGACTCTTTTTCACTTTTGAAGATACAGTACTAAAATAATTATTTATAATTCTATATACAAGTGTATCGTATATTATTTTACCTTTTTTTGTTATAAATAAATAAGATAATTGACTTTTAATCTTATTTCTATAATTAAGATAATTTTTTAACGAAACTTGCACTGTCTTTATTAACGGAATATACCGTTCTTTATTTCTTTTTCCTAATACTTTAATCGTTTCATTATTAAAATCAATTGCTTCAATTTTTAAATGAATTAATTCACTTCTTCTAATACCTGTTGAATAAAATAATTCAACAATTAATTTATTTCTAACAGATTCAAAATCTTCAGTTTCATTTTTTAAATTTAACACCTGTTTTATTTCTTTTTCAGAAAAAGGAACCTGTACTTGTTTTGAAGTTTTTAAAGCTTTGTGTTTTGCTAATGGGTTTACGTTAATTTGCTTCGTTTTTTGAAGAAATTTAAAGTACGATTTTAGAGAAGACACCTTTCTATTAATACTGCGATTACTAATACCTGAATTTACCAAACTAACTATCCAACTTCTAATTTGTGAATAATTTATTTCTAGCACATCAATCTCTCCATAATTAGTACTGTAAAATTCAAAAAAATCATTTAAATCTTTTTTATACGCAATTATGGTATAATCACTATACTTTTTCTCTATTTGTAAATAATTTAAAAAGGATTTTGTAGGCATAAAAAAACCGTTAGAAAACAAACATACAAATTGTAAATTGTTTTTACTAACGGTTTTATTTTTTTGGCTAAAAATTAACCTTGCTCTTCGTTTGTTCTTAATTTTTGAACATATTGAGCTTTTATGTTTTGCGCACGTTTTACAACTGATGGCTTATTGAATTGTTTACGATTACGTAAATTTTTCATTGTTTTAGTACGATCAAATTTTCTTTTATAACGTTTTAACGCTCTATCAATATTTTCTCCGTCTTTAACTGGTATGATTAACATATTTTAGCACCTCCTTTCAAGTCGTTCTCTTTTAAATTTAAGATTGCAAATATATAATTTTAATTTGAAAAATTGGAGTTTAATAATTAAAAAATTAAAATCTCTATTTTTAATCTTAAACTATTAACTTTTTTAAGGTAAGTAACTCTATTTCAACACCTCTCTATGCAATGTAATTTTATAAAAAAATATATTTCTGACTTGTATTCTTTCTTGTTAATTATCATTTTTGCGAATTAAAAGACTATTTTCGCAAAAATAATATCAAAAACTAAGTTGCTGGCTTATACTCTTTCTTATCAATTATCATTTTTGCGATAATTTCTCTCAAAATTTCTGAGGTACCACCACCAATTGGCCCTAGCCTACTATCTCTTAAAAGTCGTGCCATTGGATAATCTTCCATATAACCATAACCTCCTAATAACTGTAAACATTCATAAATAACTTCATCTGCTATTTTTGTTGACATTAGCTTAGACATACTTGCTTCTTTCACCACATAATCTCCTTTATTCATTCTAGAAGCAACAGAATAATTAAATTCTTTACACATTTCAACCTCACTTGCCATATCAGCCACTTTATGCCTTAGTGCTTGAAATTGATCTATCGTCTTTCCAAATGCTTTTCTTTCAGACATATATTGTATTGCGTAGTTTAAGGCAAATTCTGCTCTAGCATGGGCATTAATTCCCATTATAAGTCTTTCAGAGGCAAAATGTTGCATTATATAAGAAAACCCCTTATTCTCTTCACCTAATAAATTTTCTTCAGGGACAACTACATTATCAAATGCAATTTCAGCTGTATCCGAAGCTTTCCAACCTAATTTTTCTAGACTTGTTGCTGAAATTCCTTTGGTTTCCCTATCAACAACAAAAATACTCATTCCTTTATTTCCTAAGTCTAGACTTGTTTTTGCAGCAACAACTAAATAATCGGAAAAAACACCATTTGTTATAAATGTTTTAGAACCATTAATTATATAATTAGTCCCATTTTTGGTTGCAGTAGTCCGCATACCAGCAACATCTGAACCTCCAAATGGTTCGGAAACACAAAGACAACCTACTTTCTCTCCATCTATACTAGATGCTAAATATTTCTCTTTTATTTCTTTACTTCCTTCGGCATTTAAATGAGTCATTGCTAAATATGTATGTGCCCAAATAGCAGCTGCAAACCCTCCTGAATTTACTTTTTGTAGTTCTTCTAAGAAGATAACCGTATAAAAAAGATCTAGATTTAAACCTCCATACTCTTCAGGGGCATTCAATCCAAAATATCCCATTTCTCCAAATTTTTTCCAAATTTGCCTATCTATAAAACCTTGTTTTTCCCATTTATTAACATACGGAACTACTTCTTTTAGTAGAAAATCTCGAAAACTTTGTCGAAACGACTCGTGTTCTTCAGTAAAGTACATGTTGTTCATTTGAAGATAACCTATTTTGATTATAATTTTATTCAGCCACCAAATATAAGCTTATTCTATCAAATTTTTCCAAAGGGAAACCATCAATTTTTTTTAATTCTTCTAAAGATTGAATTTCAGCGACTTCATCTCTGTAATTAAAAATTTTCTTAGTAAGTTCGTAATCAACATATACAATTGCTAAAACTTCTTTAAACAAAGCTGTATTAATGTTTATCTTTTTTATTGTTGGTTTTGATAATATTTTATAATATTCTAATGCTTTATCTGCAACTTCCTTATCTAAATAATAAACTTCATAAAGCTGATCGCTATACGTAAAGCCTTGTAATTTCTCTCTATAATTAAGTATTCTAGTAGCAGTTTTCTCCCCTATTCCTCTAATTTTAATTAAATCTTCGGCCGTAACCAAGTTTAAATCTTTTTCTTCGATTTGCTGTTTTATAGGTTGCTTAAAATTATTGTTAGGTTTATTATTTTTAGTAGTTACCCAATCTGGAAATTTAAAATAAGGACTTATTTTATTTAATATACTATCTCTTATTTTAGTAACATTTTTAAACTCTTCAATAGAATTTACAAATTTACCAGTTTTTCTAAAAGAAAGTAACCGATCTATCTCTTCGGTACTCATACCTAACTGATAGCCTTTAAAATCTGTAATATAATTAGGGTTAAAAGGGTAAATTTTAGGTTTACTATTTTCTAATTTTATTTTTAGCAAGGAATCTTGTTCCTTTTTAAAACTTTCGATTTCATTTTGAGAAAAATCTGTTGCTGTATTTGAAGAAAAATCGAAAAAAAAGAAGGTAATTAGTAATAAAACAATAATTAATAACAAAAAGAAAACCCCATTTCTTTGGCTTTTATTATACCTGAAATGGGATTTAATATTGTTCATGTGTATCCTATTTTATTATTTTATCCGCCCTATGGCTGTAAGATATTTTTTTATTTCACCTTTAACCTTTGGAGCCAATAATAACAGACCTATAATATTTGGAAATACCATTGCAAAAATCATAGCATCAGAAAACTCAATTACAGAACCTAAACTAGAAGACGCCCCTATTACAACAAAAATTAAAAATAATGATTTATACGAAATATCAGCAATTTTACTTTTTCCAAATAAATATTTCCAACCTTGTATTCCGTAATAAGACCAAGATAACATTGTTGAAAAAGCAAAAAGAATAACTGCTATTGTTAATAGTATAGAAAAATTTGGAATTGCAGAATCAAAAGCAACAGATGTTAAATCAACACCTCCTAAATGTTCTCCAGTTCCATTCATAATTACATTACTTCCTTCATCTAAATTAGAATAATTAAATAAATTACTTTTTAAATTAGTTACTACAATTACTAAAGCTGTCATTGAACAAATAATAACAGTATCTACAAAAGGCCCTATTGAAGCAACTATCCCTTCACTAGCAGGATATCTAGTTTTTACTGCTGCGTGTGCAATTGAAGCAGATCCAACTCCAGCCTCATTTGAAAAAGCAGCTCTTTGAAATCCAACAATCATAACACCAATTACACCTCCAACAACTGAAGTTTCATTAAATGCTCCGTTCCATATTTGTACCATTGCATCTGGAATAATTGTAAAGTTCATAACTATAATTATTAAAGAAGCTCCTACAAACATTATAGCCATAATTGGCACTATTTTTTCTGTTACTTGTCCAATTCGTTTTATTCCTCCAATAATAACAACTCCTACTAAAACTGCCATTATAACTCCAAAGAAAAACCCTGAATCTAACCCAAAAAGTAATTTAAACTGTGCAGCTGCTTGGTTAGATTGAAACATGTTTCCACCTCCAAAAGAGCCTCCAATTACAAATACAGCATACATACCTGCTAAAACTTTTCCAACTCCAGATAGTTTCTTTTCTTTTAAACCTTTTCTAAGATAATACATTGGACCTCCATATATTTTCCCATCCTCTCCAACTTCTCTATATTTTACTCCTAAAGTAGCTTCAACTAATTTTGTAGACATCCCTATAAAACCTGCTAAAATCATCCAAATTGTAGCCCCTGGACCACCAATAGCAATTGCTACTGCAACACCAGCAATATTACCTAAACCTACTGTTGCTGAAAGCGCAGCTGTTAATGCTTGAAAATGAGTAACTTCACCTACAACACCTTCTACCTGAACACTTTCAAAAACATCTCCTCCTGGTGTAGGATCACCTGCAACTACATCTACAGAATGATGATCTACTTTATCATATTTACCTTGAGCTGCATTAATAGCAACACCTAATAAAGTAATATTGGCAAATTTAAAATATAACGTAAAGAATAAAGCACCCAAGAGTAATATTATAATTACTATTGGAACATCAATACCTACAATCGAAACTGGATAAAAAACTACTGAACTAACAGCATCAGCAAAAGGTTTAAATTTTGCTTCAATTTTTTCATCAATAGACATTTCGTTTGCAAATGTTAAAAAGGGTGCTAATATAAATAATAGCGACAAGTACTTATTCTTCATAATTTATTTTATTTTTAAAAATCACCGCAATATCCATAAAAAATGAGGTTACTACAAGTTTTTAACAATTAAAAAGAATATTTAATACCAATCTAAATAATATACTAAAAAAAATTAAAGGCTTAAAACAACTCTCTTAATCTCAAAATTTGTTCTTTATTTCCTAAAACAATTAAAAAAGTGTTTTTTTCTAATTTTGTGGTTGCATCAGGATTAATTATATATTCGTTTTCTTGCGTTTTAAAACCAATAACATTACATCCTGTTTTTTTTCTTAAATCTAAATCTAAAATAGTTTTTAAAATATATTTTGAAGGCAATTCATTTACGGAAACTTCTTCTAAATTAGCTTCTACATCACCCATTACGGTTAGTCTATTAACAAATTCAATTAAATCTGGTGTAACAACTAAAGAAGCCATATGTGCACCTCCTAATTTATCTGGCATAATAACATTTGTTGCTCCTGCAAATTTTAACTTTCCATAAGAAGATTCGCTAGAAGCTCTACTTATAATGGTAAAATCTTTATTGAACTGACGTGCCGATAAAACAACAAATAAATTATCTGCATCTGAAGGTAGCGCGGTAATCAAACTTTTTGCTCTTTCTAGACCTAACTTTGCTAAGTCTTCATCTTTAGTTGCATCGCCATCAATAAATAAAACATCATCTTTTTCTAATTCAGCAATTTCTTGCTCTCTTTTTTCAATTACAACACAAGGCTGATTAAATTTAATTAGCTTAGCAACTGCTTGTTTACCGTTACGTCCATAACCACAAACAACGGTATGATTTTTTAAATTTTGAATTTTTTGTTGCACTCTTTTATGTTTTAAACGTTCTAATATTTTTCCATTTGCTAAATATTCGGTTAAGGCAGTAACTGTATAACCATAAACAACAATACTTATTAAAATTAAAAATATAGTAAATAGTTTTTCGGTGTAATTAAGCGGGTGAATTTCACCAAAACCAACAGTTGTCATTGTTATAATCGTCATATACAATGAATCTATAAAATTATCTCCAGAAATAAACATATAGCCCGACACACCAACGATTATTACAACAAATAACAACCCTATAGAAACACCTAATTTTGACCTACTATCCATAGCATTTTACAAATCGAACACAGAACTTCTTTTAGTATAAATTAAATCTTTTAATCGCAGTAAAAAAGCAAGCGTTAAATATATTCCAAATGAAAAACCTAACGTTACAAACGAAATATAAATAAAAAATAAACGCACACTAGACACGTTCATTCCTAAACGGTCTGCAAACCTAGATGAGACAGCAAAACCATGTCTTTCAAAAAAAAGTCTTATAGAATTAATCAAGTTCAAAAGTTATTTATTTTAACGCAATATACTAATTTTCAAAATAAGATGAGCTACTACATGTAAATTGTGATTACATTTTTTAACTTTGCCACTTTCCAAAAATCTAATGATAAAACAAGAAGAATATATTGAAATTTTAGGAGCACGTGTCCATAATTTAAAAAATATTGATGTTCGTATTCCAAGAGAAAAATTAGTAGTTATTACTGGTTTAAGTGGTAGTGGAAAATCGTCATTAGCATTTGACACAATTTATGCGGAGGGTCAACGCAGGTATATTGAAACTTTTTCAGCCTACGCTAGGCAATTTTTAGGCGGATTAGAGCGTCCTGATGTTGATAAAATTGATGGACTATCTCCCGTAATTTCTATTGAACAAAAAACAACTAATAAAAGTCCAAGATCTACAGTTGGTACTATAACAGAAATTTACGACTTTTTAAGATTACTATTTGCTCGAGCTGCTGATGCTTATAGCTATAACACCAATAAAAAAATGATAAGTTATAGCGATGAACAAATAAAAGAGTTAATTCTTTCTGATTTTAATAATAAAAAAATTGCGATTTTAGCTCCAGTAATTAAATCTAGAAAAGGACATTACAGAGAATTATTTGAGCAAATAGCAAAACAAGGATTTGTAAAAGTACGCGTTGATGGAGAAATTAAAGACATTGAAAAAGGAATGCGCCTTGACAGGTACAAAACACATGATATTGAAATTGTAATTGACCGCTTATTAGTTAATAATTCTTCTGAAAAAAGATTAGAACAAACCATTACAACAGCATTATATTCTGGAGAAAATGTATTAATGGTTTTAGAACACAATACTGAAGTACCTCGTTATTTTAGTCGTGAATTAATGTGCCCAGAAACAGGAATTTCATATCCAAACCCTGAACCAAACTCATTCTCTTTTAATTCACCAAAAGGAGCCTGCCCAAAGTGTAACGGACTTGGAAGAGTACAAAAAGTAAATATTCAAAAAATAATTCCCAACAAAGCTATTTCAATTAAAAATGGCGGAATCGCCCCAATTGGTGAGCAAAAAAATAGTTGGATTTTTAAACAACTACAACTTATTGCAGAGCGCTATAATTTTCAATTAACCGATCCAATTTCTAAAATACCAAAAGAAGCCTTAGACATAATTTTAAATGGAGGTAATGAAAAATTTAAAATTGCTTCTAAAACAATGGGAATTACTAGAAATTACGAAATTGATTTTGAAGGCATCATCAACTTTATTGAAAGCCAATACAAAGCAAGTGATTCTACTTCAATAAAGCGTTGGGCTAAAGATTATATGGACGAAATTGATTGTGACTCTTGCCATGCAAATCGTCTTAAAAAAGAAGCTTTATATTTCAAAATAAATAATAAAAATATTTCGGAATTAGCACAATTAGATATTTCAGAATTAGCAGAATGGTTTTCTAATATTGAAGAAAAACTATCTAAAAAACAATTAAAAATAGCTTCAGAAATATTAAAAGAAATTAGAACTCGCATTCAATTTTTATTAGATGTGGGACTAGATTATTTAGCTTTAGACAGAAGCTCAAAATCACTTTCTGGTGGTGAAGCTCAACGCATTAGATTAGCAACTCAAATTGGTTCTCAATTAGTTGGTGTACTTTATATTTTAGATGAACCAAGTATTGGGCTTCACCAAAGAGACAACGAAAAGCTAATAAAATCACTTATAAATTTAAGAGATGTAGGTAACTCTGTAATTGTAGTTGAACACGACAAAGACATGATTGAACACGCAGATTTTGTGCTAGATATTGGACCTGGAGCAGGTGTACACGGTGGTGAAATTGTTAGTGAAGGAACATTTAAAGAATTAAAAACACAAAAAACTTTAACTGCTAACTACTTAAATGGCTCTAAAAAAATTGAAATTCCTAAAAAAAGAAGAAAAGGAAACGGCAAAACCATCTCTTTAAAAGGAGCCAGCGGAAATAATTTAAAAAATGTTTCTGTAGATTTCCCTTTAGGCAAATTAATTTGTGTAACCGGTGTTTCTGGTAGCGGAAAATCTACCTTAATTAATGAAACTTTATACCCAATATTAAATAAACATATTTATAATGGCGTAAAAAAACCAATGCCTTATAAATCTGTAAAAGGCTTAGAACATATCGATAAAGTTATTGATATAGACCAATCTCCAATTGGAAGAACTCCTCGTTCCAACCCAGCAACCTACACAGGTGTTTTTGGCGAAATAAGAAGCTTATACGCTAAAACAAACGAAGCCTCAATTAGAGGTTACAAACCTGGAAGATTCTCTTTTAATGTAAAAGGTGGACGATGCGAAACCTGCCAAGGAGGTGGAGTTAGAGTTATTGAAATGAATTTTTTACCAGATGTTCATGTAGAATGCGAAACCTGCCAAGGCAAACGTTTTAATAGAGAAACCTTAGAAATTAGATATAAAGGTAAATCTATTTCAGATGTGTTAAATATGACCATTGAAGATGCTGTTGTATTTTTTGAAAATATTCCAAAAATTCATAGAAAATTAAAAACAATAAACGATGTTGGGTTGGGTTATATTACTCTAGGACAACAATCCACCACACTCTCTGGAGGTGAAGCACAACGTATAAAATTAGCAGCAGAACTTTCTAAAAGAGATACTGGAAATACATTTTACATATTAGATGAACCAACAACTGGACTCCATTTTGAAGACATTAGAGTACTTATGGAAGTTCTAAACAAACTTGCCAATAAAGGCAATACAATACTTATAATTGAACACAATATGGATGTTATAAAACTAGCAGATTATATTATTGATATTGGTATGGAAGGTGGTAAAAATGGAGGACAATTAATTTGTAGTGGAACACCAGAACAAATTAGTTTACATAAAAAAAGCTATACTGCTAAGTTCTTAAAAAAAGAATTACATTAGTCAACTAACTTTTTTAAACTTATATTTAGCAACTTAAAAATTTATTAGAAGTTTATGATTACAAATGAAGAAAGAAAAATAAGAGAAAAATTTGAACAAAAAACTTGGAATGAAATAAAAACAAACGATTCTTGGGCTATATTTAAAATTATGGCAGAATTTGTTGAAGGATACGAACGCTTAAGTAAAATTGGACCTTGTGTTAGTATTTTTGGTTCTGCTCGCACAAAACCAGATAATAAATATTATAAATTAGCTGAGAGTATTGCATTTCATTTAACCCAAAGTGGTTATGGAGTTATTACAGGTGGTGGTCCTGGAATTATGGAAGCTGGTAACAAAGGAGCCGCTAGAGGTCATGGAACATCGGTTGGATTAAATATTGAATTACCTTTTGAACAGCACGACAATCCATATATAGATTCTGATAAAAGTTTAGATTTCGATTACTTTTTTGTTCGTAAAGTAATGTTTGTAAAATATTCTCAAGGGTTTGTAGTAATGCCTGGTGGCTTTGGAACTATGGACGAATTATTTGAAGCAATTACATTAATTCAAACAAAAAAAATTGGTAAATTCCCAATCGTTTTAGTCGGTACTAAGTTTTGGTCTGGATTGTTTGAATGGATTAAAAACACCTTACTCGAAGAAGGAAATATAAGTCCAAAAGATCTAGATTTAATTTCTATAGTAGATACTGAAAAAGAAGTTTTAGAGGTAATAGATACCTTCTATAAAAAATACAGTTTAAGTCCAAATTTCTAAACAAATAATCTTGAAAAAGTTAGCATATTGTACTTTTACAATCTTTTTTATCTGTTTGAGCAAAATTTACGCTCAAACAGATAAAATTACTATGCAGGCAACTTTATTTACAAACACAAATGAAATTAAAATACAACAAGAAACCACCTTTTATAATAAGTCCGACAGCATTTTAAATGAAGTTTACTTTCATAACTGGCCAAATGCCTATAAAGACAAACAAACACCTTTAGCTAAACGTTTTATTGAAAATTATTCAAAAACATTTCATTTTGCTAATGACAAATACAGAGGAAATACCAAAATAAGTGGAGTTTCCGTAAATTTCAATTCAGCAAGTTTTGAAATTACTAAAGACAACCCAGACCTCTTAAAAATAAACCTCCATCAAGAACTAAAACCTAACGATTCTGTTAAAATATCAACTACCTATTTAGTAAAAATACCAAATGATAAATTCACTAAATATGGAGAAAATGAACTTGAATACAACCTAAGATATTGGTATTTAACTCCTGCAATTTTTGACACAAAATGGCAACTCTATAACAACTTAGATATGGATGATTTGTATATTGACTATACAGATTATAACATAAATTTAAAAGTACCCAAAGAATTTTATGTAAATACAGACTTAAAATCTACCTACATAATTAAGGACAGTATAAAAAACTACAACCTAACAGGTAAAAATCGATTTGATATAGCATTAAATATTACTAAAGAAAATAATTTTAAAGAATACACTTTTGACGATAACACAATTAGCACTAATTTACAATCTGATGATATAAGTGAAAACTTAAAAACAAGTATTTTAAAACGAGAATTCTACTTTATCCAAACATTTCTCGGTAAATATCCACACGATAAAATACTTTTAAACAAAGTAGAATACGATAAAAACCCTGTATACGGTTTTAACCAACTACCTTCTTTTTTAGCTGCATATAATAATGCTTTTGAATGGGATATCAAGCTTTTTAAAATTCTTTCAAGAAAATATATAGATCAAGTTTTTTTAGTAAATAACAGAGAAGATTATTGGTTAACCGATGGTCTACACGCATATTTAATTATTAAATATGTTGAACGTTTTTACCCTGAAATTAAAGCAATTGGAAATATTTCTAAACTTTGGGGAATTAGAAATTTTAGCATTTCAAAACTAGATTTTAATGAAAAATATCATTTTATATATCAATTTGCTGCTCGTAAAAATTTAGACCAAGCACTTACTACTCAAGCAGATTCATTATCAAATTTTAACAGAAAAATTGCAAATAAATACAAAGCAGGTCTCGGTTTAAAATATTTAGAAAGTTATGTTGAAGATTATAACATCCCTTCATCTATATTCGAATTTTCATATTCAAATTCAGGTAAAAAAATTAAAAGCAACGATTTTTTAAACTACTTAAAATCAAAAACAACTAAAGACCTAACTTGGTTTGAAAATGATTATTTAAAAACAAATAAAAAAATTGATTACACTATAAAAAACATCATTAATAAGAATGATTCTTTAGAAATAAGTATAGAAAATAAAAGAAATTTTACTGCCCCAATTCAATTATTTGGAATAAAAGACAAAGAAATTAAATTTAAAAAATGGTTAACAAATATTGATTCTATAACAACAATTACAATTCCTAAAGATGGATTCGATAAACTTTCATTAAATTACGATTCCCAATTACCAGAATATAATTTAAGAAATAATTGGAAAGATATTGATAATAAAATTTTTAACAGACCGCTACAATTAAAATTTTTTAAAGATATTGAAGACACCTATTACAATCAACTATTCTACACTCCAATATATAAATTTAATTACTACGATGGTTTAGTTTTAGGGGTCGCTTTTTCAAACAAAACACTATTAAATAAGAATATTAATTATAAAATAACACCATCTTTTAGTACTAAAAGTAAAACTTTATCAGGATCAGCCTCTTTTCAATATGAATATTTACCTGA
The DNA here is from genome assembly GCF_022429645.1 of Lutibacter sp. A80. Classification (GTDB taxonomy): domain Bacteria; phylum Bacteroidota; class Bacteroidia; order Flavobacteriales; family Flavobacteriaceae; genus Lutibacter. The sequence goes on along the minus strand of NZ_CP092480.1, from coordinate 3,809,086 downwards.
AAATAAAAAAATAAATAAACTTTCCTTCGGAATTTCTGGAAGCAACTTCTTATATGCTCCCAATTTATCATATACTACAATTAAACCTTATGCTTTTATGGAGTTTAGAAGAAAAAGCTTAAGAGATGTTAGAAGCAAAGCTTTAATAGCATCATTAACATTTGTAGATAAAGAAAAATCGCCAACACAAACAGAACACTACGAGACCAATAAATATAGTGTTTTTAATTTAGGCTATGGATACTCTAAACCCGGAATTATTGATGATGTTAGATTATCTACAAATTTAGAAGTTTCCAGTAAGTTTAGTAAACTATCACTAACTGCACAATATAGAAAATTAACAGATGCTAACAGGCAGTTTGATTTCAGGTTCTTTGCTGGTGCATTTATAACTAATAAAACTGAAAGCAATTACTTTAGTTTTGCCCTAGATAGACCAACAGATTATCTATTCCAGTACGATTATTTAGGTAGATCCGAAACCTCTGGTATTTTTAGCCAACAAGTTATTATTAATGAAGGAGGCTTTAAATCAAAATTACCTGTATCATTTGCAAATCAATGGCTATCAACACTAAACACTAGCGTAGGAATTTGGAGATGGATTGAAGTTTATAATGATGTTGGTTTTGTTAAAAACAGAAATGAAAGTGTTTATTTTGCCCACGAAAACGGTATTAGACTTAACTTTATTCAAGATATTTTAGAAGTTTATTTTCCTTTTTATTCAAATTTAGGTTGGGAAGTTTCCGCACCACAATACAGCTCTAAAATTAGATTTGTACTGGTTATAAAACCTAAACAAATTTATAATTTTGTAAAAAGAGGTTTTTATTAAATTCAACTATTATACAAGTATTTCTCCACTTTAATTAATTTATTTTTAAAAAAACTGGATATTTATTCTTTTTATTAAAAATAATTCAAAGCCACGTTGCTATTTTTAAATATCACATAAATTGCCTACCTTTGCAGCACAAAAAAAATTAAAGTATGCAGCTAGAATCCACTTCAACAAGCCAAGAGCAACTTTCATTTCAACAGTTTAAAAAAGAAGTATTACACGATTATAAAATTGCTTTAATTAGCAGAGAGTGTAGCATACTTGGTCGGCGAGAAGTACTTACTGGAAAAGCTAAATTCGGTATTTTTGGAGATGGGAAAGAAGTTCCACAACTTGCAATGGCAAAAGCATTTAAAAAAGGAGATTTTAGATCTGGTTATTATAGAGATCAAACTTTTATGATGGCTATTGGAGAGCTAACACCTCAACAATTTTTTGCGGGCTTGTATGCAGATCCCAGCTTAAAAGCAGACCCAATGTCTGGTGGTCGCCAAATGGGTGGGCACTTTTTAACGCATAGTTTAGATGAAAATGGCGAGTTTAAAAATTTAACAGAACAATACAATTCTACAAGCGATATTTCTCCAACTGCAGCACAAATGCCTAGAATGCTAGGAATTGCCTATGCTTCTAAATTATTTAGAAATGTTGAAGAAGTACAAAATCCAAAATTCTCTAACAACGGAAACGAAATATCTTGGGGAACTATTGGAAATGCAAGTACCTCTGAAGGCGTTTTTTTTGAAACTATAAATGCAGCAGGAGTACTACAAGTACCGATGATTATAAGTGTTTGGGACGATGACTATGGAATTTCTGTTCCTGCAAGATTCCAAACCACAAAAGAGAGTATTTCTGAAATATTAAAAGGGTTTCAAAAAGATGAAAAAAGCAATGGTTATGAAATTTTTATAGTTGAAGGTTGGGACTATCCAAAACTTATAGACACATATAGCAAAGCCTCAAAAATTGCTAGAGAGTCACATATCCCTGTTTTAATTCATGTAAAAAACTTAACACAACCACAAGGACACTCTACTTCTGGTTCTCACGAAAGATACAAATCAAAAGAACGCTTACTTTGGGAAAAGCAACACGATTGTATTGCTAAAATGCGTGACTGGATTTTTGAATTTGAATTGCAAGATGAGAATAACAATATTCTAAAATTTGTTGATTCCGAATCTGAACTAATTCAAATGGAAAAAGATGCCAAAAAATTAGTTTCTCAAGCTAAAAGAGAAGCTTGGAATGCATTTTTAAACCCAATAAAAAATGAAAAAACAAAACTTGTAAACCTTTTAAACAACTTAGCAAGTAAAAGCAAAAACAAAGTTTTTATTAATAAATTAATAAACGAGTTAACAAATACTTTAGAACCTTCTAGAAAGGATCTTTTAGCTACTGCAAGAAAAACAACTGTGTATGTTAGAAATGAAAAATCTATTGAAAAAACACAACTTCAAAACTGGATTACAAATTACTTAAACACAGAACAACCAAAATTTAGCTCACACCTTTATAGTCAGACTAATAAAAAGGTTTCACACGTTAAAGAAGTACTTCCTACCTATAATAAACAAGCAGATTTAGTAGATGGTAGAATTATTATTAAAGATAATTTTGACACTATTTTCGCTAAAAACAATAACGTTTTTATTTTTGGAGAAGATACTGGAAATATAGGAGACGTTAATCAAGGACTAGTTGGCCTTCAAAAAAAATATGGAAAACTAAGAGTTTCAGACACAGGAATTAGAGAAGCCACTATAATTGGACAAGGTATTGGAATGGCTTTAAGAGGCTTACGTCCAATTGCCGAAATTCAATATTTAGACTATATTCTATATGCTATTCAAATTTTAAGTGATGATTTAGCTTCGCTATATTACAGAACTCTTGGAACACAAAAAGCACCTCTAATAATTAGAACTAGAGGACATAGATTAGAAGGTATCTGGCACTCTGGATCTCCTATGGGATCTCTTATCCATTTATTAAGAGGTATTAATATACTAGTACCAAGAAACATGACAAAAGCAGCTGGTTTTTACAATACACTTTTAGAATGTGATGAGCCTGCTTTAATTATTGAAAACCTAAACGGTTATCGTTTAAAAGAAAAATATCCAAACAACTTTGGAGAGTTTAAAACGCCTATTGGTGTAGTAGAAACCGTAAAAGAAGGAACAGACATTACAGTCGTTTCCTATGGTTCTACACTAAAAATAGTTCAAGAAGTTGCTACAGACTTAAATCAAGTAGACATAAATATTGAAATTATTGATGTACAAAGTTTACTTCCTTTCGACATTAATCATGATGTTGTAAAAAGCGTTCAAAAAACAAATAGACTTATTATTATTGATGAAGATGTACCTGGAGGAGCTTCAGCTTATTTACTAAATGAAATTTTAAACAAACAAAATGCCTATCAATATTTAGATAGTAAACCATCAACATTAACTGCTAAAGCACATAGACCTGCCTATGGTACTGATGGTGATTATTTTTCTAAACCAAATGCAGAAGATATTTTTGAAAGAATTTATAGCATTATGCAAGAAGCAAACCCTTCAAAATTCAAAAATCTGTATTAAATATAACCTAATACATCCTTATAAATTATCAATTAAAACACCTTTACGGGTGTTTTTTTGATTAAAAAACATTTAAAACAAACATGATAAGTATCATCAAATTGATAAATATCATACTTTTTATAAAAAATTAACCATAACTTTGAGAATATCAGAATTATAAGTTAATATTCATCTAATATTTTATTAAAATGGCAAAAGTTAAAGGAGCAATTGTAGTTGACACAGAAGCGTGCAAAGGTTGCGAAGTTTGTATGCCTGTATGCAAAGAAGATGTTATTGGCATGTCTTCATCAGTAAATAGAAAAGGATATCATTTTGCTTATATGAAAAACCCAGAAGCTTGTACAGGATGCACTAATTGCGCAGTAGTTTGCCCAGATAGAGCCATATCTGTATATAGAGTTAAAGTTTCCGCATAAAAAACAAATTAAAATTATGTCTGAATTAAAGTTAATGAAAGGAAATGAAGCATTAGCAGAAGCAGCAATTAGAGCTGGAGTTGATGCTTATTTTGGCTACCCTATTACCCCACAATCTGAAGTTATAGAATATTTAATGACAGAACGCCCTGAACAAAGAACGGGAATGGTTGTATTACAAGCCGAAAGTGAACTTGCAGCTATTAATATGGTTTATGGAGCCGCAAGTACAGGAAAAAAAGTAATGACCTCTTCCTCTAGCCCAGGAATTTCATTAAAATTAGAGGGCATTTCTTATATTGCTGGAGCCGAATTACCTGCAGTAATAGTAAATGTTGTTAGAGGCGGACCTGGATTAGGTACAATTCAACCTTCACAAGCAGATTATTTTCAATCTGTAAAAGGAGGCGGACATGGAGATTATAAATTGTATGTATTAGCTCCCTCATCTGTTCAAGAAATGGCAGATTTTGTAGAAGATGCTTTTAAAATTGCTTTTAAATACCGTGCCCCTGTTTTAATTCTTTCTGATGGATTAATAGGTCAAATGATGGAAAAAGTAAATCTTAAAGACCAACAAAAACGTTTAACTGATGAAGAAGTTATAAAACTAAATGGTAATTGGGCTACTACTGGTAAACCTAAAACCCGTGAACGAAATATAATCACTTCTTTAGATTTACAATCAGAAAAAATGGAAGCAAGAGTTCATAGATTAATGAAAAAATATGAACGCATGGAGCAAGAAGACTTACGTTATGAAGAATATCAAACAGAAGATGCTGAATATTTATTTGTAGCGTATGGTTCAAGTGCCAGAATTGCTCAAAAAGCAGTTCAACTTGCAAGAGCTAAAGGAATAAAAGCTGGTTTATTAAGACCTATAACCCTATTTCCATTCCCTAAAAAAGTCTTACTTAATTTAGCGAATCAAGTACAAGGAATTTTAAGCGTTGAATTAAACGCTGGTCAAATGGTAGAAGACGTACGACTTTCAGTAGAACACAAAGTTCCTGTAGAACATTTTGGACGTACTGGAGGAATTATCCACACTCCTGAAGAAGTATTAGAAGCTTTAGAACAAAAAATTATAAAATGAACGTACTAGACATTATAAAACCCGAAAATCAAGTATTCTGTAAATCAAAATTAATGACAGATACTACTCTGTCATACTGCCCTGGTTGCGGACACGGTACTGCGCATAACTTAACAATGGAAGTTATTGATGAGTTAGGTATTTGTGAAAACACCATTGGGGTTGCTCCGGTTGGATGCTCTGTTTTAGCATATGATTTTATGAATATTGATATGACACAAGCAGCGCACGGGCGTGCTCCTGCAGTTGCAACTGCCATAGCTAGAACTTGGCCTAAAAAATATGTATTCACCTACCAAGGAGATGGTGATTTAGCTGCAATTGGTACTGCAGAAACTATTCACGCGTGTAATAGAGGTGAAAATATTGTAATTATTTTTATTAATAATGGAATTTATGGAATGACTGGTGGACAAATGGCTCCAACTACATTAGAAGGTATGCACTCTTCTACCTCTCCTTATGGTAGAGAAATAAAAACTATGGGATCTCCATTAAAAATAACTGAATTAATTTCAAATCTACCAGGCGTATACTATGTAACCCGCCAAGCTGTACACACCCATAAACACGCAAGAAAAACTAAAAAAGCTATTAAAAAAGCTTTTGAAAATACGCGTTTAAAAAAAGGTCTATCTTTTATTGAAATTGTTTCAAATTGTAACTCTGGATGGAAAATGACACCAAACGAAGCTAATATTTGGATGGAAGAACATATGTTTCCATATTTCCCTTTAGGTGATATTAAAGTAAACGGAATTTTAAAATAAGTAATTATGACAGAAGAAATTATTATTGCAGGGTTTGGTGGACAAGGTGTACTATCAATGGGTAAAATATTAGCATATTCTGGCATTATGCAAGATCAAGAAGTTAGCTGGATGCCTTCTTACGGACCAGAAATGAGAGGTGGAACAGCTAATGTAACCGTAATTTTAAGCGATGAAAGAATCAGTTCTCCATATTTAAAAGTTTTTGACACTGCCATTATTTTAAACCAACAAAGTATGGATAAATTTGAAGAGTGCGTAAAACCTGGTGGAATTTTATTGTATGAACCAAACGGTATATCTCAACACCCTTCAAGAACAGACATACATATTTATCAAATCGAAGGAAACAAAATTGCAACTGAAATGGGTAATAAAAAAATATTCAATATGGTTGTTATGGGTGCATTTTTAAAAATTAAACCAATTGTAGCTTTAAATAATGTAATTGAAGGTTTAAAAAAATCGTTACCCGAACGTTACCATAATTTAATACCTTTAAATAAAGAAGCAATTACTAAAGGAATGGAGAATGTAAAACCCTATTTTATAGAAAAACAAACAGTTTAAACCATATAACAACCAAACATTTTTAAAATCGGTTAATTTGTAATACCTTTTGCTACAAATAACCGATTTTTTTTATGGCATCAATTTTAATTACAGGAGGAAGTGGTTTAATTGGAAGTTACTTAAGTAATTTACTAAAATCTAAAGGCCATTCAGTATCAATATTAAGTAGAAAAAAAAGCTCTGATCCGAGTATATTTTATTGGGATATTACAAATAATTATATTGATCCAGAAGCAATAATTTCTGCTGAATATATTATCCATTTAGCGGGTGCAGGTATTGCAGACAAACGATGGACTTCAGCTCGAAAAAAAAATTTAATTGATAGCCGAGTTAAATCAACTAACTTAATATATAATAAAGTAAAAGAATTAAACCCAAATTTAAAAGGCTTTATTTCAGCATCAGGTATTGGTTTTTACGGAGCCATAACTTCAGAAAAAATATATAATGAAAATGATGCTCCTTACAACGATTTTTTAAGTAAAGTATGTGTGCTTTGGGAAAAATCAGCGCTTCAATTTAACTCATTAAACATTAGAACGGTTATTTTAAGAACTGGTATTGTACTTTCTAAAGAAGGTGGTGCTTTAAAAAAAATTATAAAACCTATTAAATTAGGCTTTGGAGCTGCTTTAGGTAGTGGTAAACAATATATGCCTTGGATTGCAATGGAAGATCTATGCAATATGTATGTTTCCTCTATTGAAAACACAAACTTTAAGGGTGTTTATAATGCTGCATCACCAGAACATATTACTAATAATGAATTAACCAAGTTAAGTGCAAAAATTTTAAAAAAACCTTTATGGCTCCCTAACGCTCCCTCTTTTATTTTAAAAATTCTATTAGGTGAATTAGCTGTTATTCTTTTAGAAGGCAGCAGAGTTTCTTCTGAAAAGGTAAAAAATATTGGATTTAAATTTGAATATACTTCATTAGAAAAATATTTAAATAAAATTCTCAATTAACACTTAATAACAATATTTTTTTTAATTATTAAATGTATTTTCTTAATTTTAAAGAAACTACAAATATGAAAAAATTAAAAAAAGAGGATATTCCTCAGGAAGTTTTCGATTTATATGATGCATATGCACATAATAAACTGGAAAGAAGAAAATTTTTAGAAAAACTATCAATTTATACAATTGGAGGTATTACTTTACCTTCGTTACTTAGTTTTATATCTCCAAATTATGTTGACACTATAACTGTTAAACCAAACGACCCTAAACTAATTTCAGAATTTATTACCTACAAATCACCTAAAGGAGGTGGAGAAATTAAAGGACTCTTATCAAAACCTTCAGAAAATGAAGGTAAATTACCAGGAATTATTATTGTTCATGAAAACAGAGGTTTAAACCCATACATTGAAGATGTTGGCAGAAGAGCTGCTTTAGATGGATTTATTACGTTAGCTCCAGATGCACTTTCTCCACTTGGAGGTTATCCTGGAAATGATGATGACGGAAGGGCTTTACAAAAAAAACGAGATAAAGATGAAATGCTTGAAGATTTTATAGCTGCCTACGAGCATTTAATGAATCATAAAAACTGTAATGGTAAAGTTGGTGTTGTTGGTTTTTGTTTTGGAGGTTGGATTTCTAATATGATGGCTGTTAAAATACCTACATTAAAAGCTGCTGTACCTTTTTATGGCGGACAACCGTCAAATGAAGAAGCTGCAAAAATAAAAACACCTCTACTACTTCAATTTGCAGAATTAGATACAAGAGTAAATGCAGGTTGGCCTGATTATGAAAAAGTTTTAAAAGAAAACTCTATAGAACATACGGCATATTTTTATGAAAAAACCAATCACGGGTTTCATAACAATACAACACCTAGATATGATGAAGCTGCAGCTACATTAGCTTGGACAAGAACTATAGATTTCTTTAAGAAGAAATTAATATAATTCACCTCAAAATTATTAAAAAGACTCTTTATTTTTATTTTTAAAGGGTCTTATTATTAAACGTGTTTCCCTATCAAAACGAATATAATTATACACCCAGTTAAAAAATACTACAGCTTTATTTCTAAACCCAATTAAAGAAAATAAATGCACAAACATCCAAACAAACCATGCAAAAACTCCTTGAAACTTTAGTTTCTTTAAATCTACTACGGCTTTATTTCTTCCAATTGTAGCCATCGCTCCTTTATCTTTATACACAAAAGGTTCTAATGGTTTATTATTCAAGTCTGCTATTATATTTTTAGCCACATGCTTACCTTGCTGAATTGCTGGCTGCGCCATCATTGGATGTCCTTTTGGATATTCAGAAACATCCATACAAGCAACATCTCCAATTGCATAAATATTTTTGTGATTTCTAACTTTGTTAAACTCATCAACTTTAATTCTTTCGGCACGTTCAATTACACATTCTGGATTTAAACCTTGTATTGCAGCCCCTTTAACACCAGCTGCCCAAATTACTGTAGCTGCTTCAAAAGACAAATCTGCATCTGTAGTTATATTATATCCATCATAATCTGTAACGTGAGCATTTTTATAGATATTAACCCCCAAATTAATTAAAAAATCTTCAGCTTTTTCTGAAGCTTTTTCACTCATTGCTTTCAGCAACCGATTACTACCTTGAATTATGTTAATTTGCATTTGCCGAATATCTAAATCCGGATAATCTTTTGGCAAAATACCTTTTTTCATTTCTGCCAATGCACCAGCCAACTCAACGCCTGTAGGACCTCCTCCAACTATAACAAAATTCATTAAAGCATTTCTTTGTTCTAGATTTTTTGCGAGTAAAGCATCTTCAAAATTTTCAATAATTAAACTTCTTAGGTTTAAAGATTGTGGTACGTTTTTCATAGCCATACTATATTTTTCAATATTAGTATTACCAAAATAATTTGTTTTAGAACCCGTTGCAATAATTAAATAATCATATTTTAAATTTCCAATGTTGGTATATACCTTTCTTTTTTCTGAATCTATTTTTGATACATCTGCTAATCTAAAATAAAAATTTGGAAGATTTTTAATCACTTTTCTAAGTGGAAAAGCTATAGAATCTGGTTCTAAACCACCAGTTGCAACTTGATATAATAATGGTTGAAATGTATGATAATTATGTTTATCTATTAAAACTATTTGAAGCTCTTGATTTTTTAAACCTTTTACAGCTGCAAGACCTGCAAAACCTCCTCCAATAATTACAACACGAGGAAAACTAGTTTTTGAAATATTCATATTTTTTTTTAGATTTAGTAGGTTACAAAACTACTTTTTTTATTCTAAATCATTCTTTAAAGATTGCTTTAAAACTTGTAATGTTTTATCAGAATTAATTAGTTTATAAATTAACTTATTTCTAACTACCTCAACAGTTTCATTATAATACGTTGCCCATTTATAATCTTTATACAACTTTTTAATTTCTTTTAATCGTAAAAGCGCAAACTCTAATGTCATTAAAAAAGGTGTTGTTTTATCCCCTTCTTTAACCCTAAAAATTTTTGGTTCATTTGTTTCAACTTCAATAATTATATAAAAGTTTTTTTCTTTTGAGTTTAAAGGATAAAAATCTGACCATTTTGCATAACCAACATAATAAATTTGATTTTTATAAGCTTCAACTCCTTTAATTTTCCATTTACAATTGGCCACTCTCCCCCAATGATTTGAATAACGGTAAACACCATTTTCAGCATAAAAATATAAACTTCCCGATTTACTTTTGTAATGAATTTCTTCTTGTTTAAAAAAATCGAGCGATTTCATTTCAAATTCACAGTAGGTATGTTTAAAAAAATTAAATTTATGAAAGTTCTTCAATGCGTATTTTAAATTAAGATATATTAAATCAATAGATTTTCAAAAATACTAATTAATAAGCTTCGAAATTATATTTTTAACGGGTGAAATTGCAGTTGTATGTTTTATACTTGGACCTGCAACCCAAACCGTTTTATAGGTTGCTTTAGTTGCTGCTTTTTCAGTTGCTCGCATTCCTATTGAAAAACGAATCATTTTAACCCATTTTTTTAATTTTTTATTTTTATTTAAAATGCGCTCTATCCAAGTTTGTTTAGTGCCTATTTTTTGAACATAAGGAGTGTTTATTACAGTACAAGGCGTTCCGGATATACGTTCTGTTAATACTATATCTTCAGCTCCATATTGTACACAAGCTTGCTTATATTCTTCGGTAACATCAGCTTCAATTGATGCAATAAAAGGACTTCCTACAGAAACTCCTTCAGCTCCTAAACTCAACATTTTATCAATATCAGTTTTACACCCTACACCTCCAGCTGAAATAACTGGAATATTACAATTTTTAACTAACTGAGGTATTAAGTCCTCTGGAGAACTATTACCTCTATGACCTCCAGCTAGATTATTTACAGCTATAATTGCATCGGCCCCTAAGCCCTCTACCTTTGTTGCAAACTTTAAATCCGTAACATCACAAAATACTTTAATGTTTTTTGTATGCGCTTTTTTAATAGTTTCTTCTGGATTACCTAAAGAAGTGATAATAAAATCTACACCTTCATCACAAATTACAGCTAATTGTTCTTTATATTTAATATTTGATTTATTAACAATTAAATTAAAACCAAATGCTCCTCCAGCAACTTTTGCTGTTTTTAATTCTTTAATTGCAGCTCTTAATTCTTTTAACGTCCTATAATTTAAAGCTGGAATACAACCCGCAATACCTCCTCTCATAGCTTCAATTACCATTGCGGTATTGGAAACTAAAAACATTGGTGCCTGGATAATTGGATATGTTATATTTAACAGTTGAGTTAATTTTGCTGATTTCATTTGCTTCATCATTTTATCAAATATAGGAAATATTTTATTATGCATGCATAACAAGGTAACCTACTTAGCAAACTCCTTTTAAATATACATTACTTAAATAAAAAATAATTTTAAAAATATATACTGGTCTAATATTTAACAAAAAAAACTGTCTAAAAGTTTTACCTTCTAGACAGTCTTTAAAATTATTTAAAAGAAAAATATTATTTATCTTCTTTTACTTCTTCAAAGTCAACATCTTCTACATCATCACCTTCATTTTTAGGTTGTGCATCACCAGCATCTCCTGTTGGAGCACCTTGAGCTTGACCTTCTTGTTGTGCTTTATACATTTCTTCACTTGCAACTTTCCAAGCTTCATTTATCTTTTCCATTGCAGCATCAATTTGTGCAATATCTTTAGATTCGTGTGCTTTTTTAAGTTCTGCTAAAGCTGCTTCAATTGGATCTTTTTTATCAGCTGATAATTTATCACCAAACTCTTTTAATTGTTTTTCAGTTTGGAAAATCATAGAGTCAGCTCCATTAATTTTCTCAGCAACTTCTTTAGCTTGCTTATCTGCGTCTGCATTTGCATCAGCATCTGCTTTCATTTTCTTGATTTCATCTTCAGTTAAACCAGAAGAAGCTTCAATTCTAATATCTTGAGATTTACCTGTAGCTTTATCTGTTGCAGAAACTTTAATAATACCATTTGCATCAATATCAAAAGTTACTTCAATTTGTGGAGTACCTCTTTGTGCTGGTGGTATTCCATCTAAATGGAAACGACCAATAGTTTTATTATCTGCTGCCATTGCACGCTCACCTTGTAACACGTGAATTTCTACTGATGGCTGATTGTCAGCTGCTGTAGAGAATACTTGTGACTTTTTAGTTGGAATTGTAGTGTTAGCTTCAATTAACTTAGTCATTACATTCCCCATAGTTTCAATACCTAAAGATAAAGGTGTAACATCTAATAACAATACATCTTTAACATCTCCAGTTAAAACTCCACCTTGAATAGCTGCTCCAATAGCAACAACCTCATCTGGATTTACTCCTTTTGAAGGTGCTTTTCCGAAGAATTTTTCAACTGCTTCTTGCACTGCAGGAATACGTGTTGAACCACCTACTAAAATAATTTCATCAATATCTCCTGTAGATAATCCTGCTGATTTAAGAGCTGTTTTACAAGGCTCTATAGTTCTTTTTACTAAATCGTCAATTAATTGCTCAAATTTAGCTTTAGACAATGTACGTACTAAGTGTTTTGGTCCACTTGCTGTAGCTGTTACATATGGTAAATTAATTTCTGTTGAAGCAGAAGATGATAATTCTATTTTCGCTTTTTCAGCAGCTTCTTTTAAACGTTGTAAAGCCATTGGATCTTGACGTAGGTCCATATTTTCTTCAGCTTTAAACTCTTCAGCTAACCAGTCTATAATTTTTTGATCAACATCATCACCACCTAAGTGTGTATCTCCGTCTGTAGAAAGTACTTCGAAAACACCATCACCTAATTCTAAGATAGAAACATCATGTGTTCCACCACCAAAATCAAAAACAACAATTTTTTGATCGGTTCCTTTTTTATCCATACCATAAGCCAATGCAGCTGCAGTTGGTTCATTTATAATACGACTTACTTTTAAACCTGCAATTTCACCAGCCTCTTTAGTTGCTTGACGTTGTGCATCGTTAAAATAAGCTGGTACAGTTACAACAGCTTCAGAAACTTCAGTTCCTAAATAATCTTCAGCAGTTTTCTTCATTTTTTGAAGAACCATTGCTGAAATTTCTTGTGGAGTATATAATCTTCCATCAATATCTACACGTGGTGTATCATTATCTCCTTTTACTACTTTATAAGGTACTCTTTCTGCCTCCATTTTAGATTCAGAATATTTATTACCCATAAAACGTTTAATTGAATAAATAGTTTTTAAAGGGTTTGTAACCGCTTGTCTTTTTGCAGGATCTCCAACTTTACGTTCTCCACCTTCAATAAATGCAATAATAGAAGGTGTCGTTCTTTTTCCTTCTGCATTAGGAATTACAACAGGCTCATTTCCTTCCATTACAGAAACACAAGAGTTGGTAGTTCCTAAATCAATTCCTATAATCTTACTCATAATTATATATTTATATTATTTTAATTTTTTTTAAACTTACAATTACAAGTAAACAATGTTTATGCCATTACAAATTTTATGTCAATATGTCATAAATTCACAATTAAATGTCATTATTAATATGTATAAATCTTCTTAAATTTTTAATTATAAATGACACAACTATATAGCAATAGTATATATTTGCACACTTAAAAAATTAAGAAATGGAATGTATTTCAATATTTGATATGTTGAAAATTGGCGTTGGTCCTTCGAGTTCTCATACGCTAGGTCCTTGGAGAGCCGCTGAAAGATGGATTAATCACTTAAAAAAAGAAAATATTTTTTCTGAAATAACTTCAGTAAAAGTAGATTTATATGGTTCATTATCTTTAACCGGTAAAGGACATGCTACTGATTTAGCTGTAATTTTAGGCTTAACAGGTGCGGATCCAGAATATATTCCTACAGAGGAAATAACACCTCTAATTTCTAAAATAAAAGAAGAACAAAAACTAAATTTTGGAAATAGTACTCCTATTAATTTTAACCCTACAACAGACATAACTTTTAATAAAGAATTTTTACCTTTTCATGCCAATGCTATGAAATTTACTGGTTATAACAATACTAGAGAAATTTCAACAGACATTTATTATTCTATTGGTGGTGGTTTTGTTGTTAGAGAAGAATTAATACATGCTAAAGAAAATATTGAAATTTTTAAAACTTTCCCCTATTCAATTCAAAAGGCTACTGAATTAGAATTCTATTGTAAAGAACAACAATTAAAAATCTCTGACATTGTTTTAGAAAATGAACGCTCTTTAAGAACCGATGAAGAAATTGACTTTGAAATAAAACGAATTTGGGATACCATGCTCGAGAGCATGTATATTGGTTGCCATACAGAAGGCATTTTACCTGGTGGATTAAAAGTTCGAAGACGTGCTTTTGATATGCACCAAAAATTAAAAGAAGATAAAATTTATAGTACCCCAAATGAATGGTTACAAGCTATAAGAAATACCGAAGTTAAATTTCGTCAAATATTAAAATGGGTAAGTTGTTTTGCCTTAAGTGTTAACGAAGTAAATGCCTCACTCGGTAGAGTTGTAACTGCACCTACCAACGGAAGCGCAGGTGTAATACCCGCTGTTTTAATGTATTATTTAGTTATAGAAAACCATGAAGCCTCATTTAAACACATCAAACAATTTTTATTAGTTGCTAGTGAAATAGGCAGTCTTTTTAAAAAAGGAGCCACAATATCTGCTGCAATGGGTGGTTGTCAGGCTGAAATTGGTGTTTCTTCTGCAATGGCAGCAGGCGCATTAACCGAGTTACTTGGAGGAACTCCAGAACAGGTTTTAATGGCTAGTGAAATTGCTATGGAACATCATTTAGGTTTAACCTGTGATCCTATTGGTGGATTGGTACAAGTACCGTGTATTGAACGCAACGCAATGGGTGCTATTAAAGCAATTAACGCAGCTGAACTAGCTTTAGAATCTGATAGTTTTCATGCAAAAGTACCGCTTGACAAAGTTATTTCTAGTATGTGGGAAACGGCTCAAGATATGAACTCTAAATACAAAGAAACATCTGAAGGAGGATTAGCTGTTGGAGTAAACCTTTCAGATTGTTAACCTATTTTTTACGTTAAACAGATAATATTTTTTATATTTGGTAAAAGAAATATTAACTTTAATAAAAAAATTCGTTACTCATGAGTAAATTAGATGAAAAAATAGCACTTTATGAAAGTGAAATGAAAAAGTTAGGAATCAGCTTTGACGCTGATTTATTAGCTAAGGTTACTAAAGGATTAGGACCTTCTATATATAAAAAAGATGCTGAAACAGTTTCTGGATCAGATGCTAAAGAATTAGCTACTGTAAAAAATAACTTTTTAATTAAAAAATTAGGACTTTCTGACGATGCTAAATTAGATGCTGCTATGGAAAAAGCTGTTGAAATTATGGGTAAATCTAACAGAAATAAATACAGAGCAATTTTCTATTACATTTTAGTTAAAGAATTTGGAAAAGAATCTATTTACTAGATTTAAAAAAATTTAATAAAAAGACTGTTTAAAAAACCGTCAATCTGAATTAATTTCAGAAAGATGGATATTTTTTCAAACAGTCTTTTTTTAGTTAATAATCACAAGAACTTTCATCTGCTATATCTTCTAAATTAGTTGAATCATAAACGTCATCAAAATTATCTGCATCAGCATCATAATCTTCCATAGTTTCTTCTAATTTCAAACTAATTTTCACCAAATAACAAGTATCTTCTGTAGTTACTTCTACAGCTCTTATTGTTTCACCTTTGGCATTTTTAAACGTTATTATATCTCTATAACCATAACCTGATGGATATTTTTCAACTAATAAATCTAAAATATCATTTGTTAACTTACTATAATCTACAATAACTCTCTTCATAACTACATATCTAATAAGTAGGCAAAAATTAATGGTGCAACAATGGTAGCATCAGATTCTATAATATATTTTGGAGTGTTAATATCTAATTTTCCCCAAGTAATTTTCTCATTTGGAACTGCTCCAGAATAAGATCCGTAACTAGTTGTTGAATCTGAAATTTGACAAAAATAGCTCCAAAATGGTGTGTCGGTTCTTTCCAAATCTTGGTACAACATTGGCACTACACATATTGGAAAATCTCCTGCAATACCACCTCCAATTTGAAAAAAACCTATACCGTCTTTTGAATTTTCAGTATACCAATCTGCTAAGAAAGTCATATATTCAATTCCAGATTTCATGGTACTTGCTTTTAATTCACCTTTTAACACATACGAAGCAAAAATATTTCCCATTGTACTGTCTTCCCAACCTGGAACTACCATTGGTAAATTAGCTTCAGCTGCAGCAATCATCCAACTATTTTTGGGATCTATTTCGTGGTATTGATCTAGCACTCCAGAAAGCAACAGTTTATACATAAATTCATGTGGAAAGAAACGTTCTCCAGCTGCTTCGGCATCTTTCCATATTTTAAATATATGTTCTTGTAAACGTCTAAACGCCTCTTCTTCTGGAATACAAGTATCAGTAACTCTATTTAGCCCTTTTTCTAATAAATCCCATTCATCTTGTGGCGTTAAATCTCTATAATTTGGTACTCTTTTATAATGAGAATGTGCTACCAAATTCATAACATCTTCTTCAAGATTTGCTCCTGTACAAGAAATTATTTGAACTTTATCTTGTCTAATTACTTCAGCAAATATTTTACCTAATTCTGCTGTACTCATTGCACCTGCTAATGATACTAACATTTTAGATCCTTTTGCTAATTGACTTTCGTATTCTTTTGCTGCATCTACAACCGATGCTGCATTAAAATGCAAATAATATTTTTCTATAAATTGTGAAATTGCTCCTTTATTAGTAGTCATTTTCTTCATCGTTAAATTTAGTAAATCTGTTTGTTGGTTCTTTAAAACCTTTTATATCATCATAATCATCTTCTTCAGAATTATTAAATTTATAGCTTAACATTTTGTAATACAATTTTGCAGCTAAAAAGTCTGAAGATTTTTCTTTTTCATTAGGGCAAAGTTCCACAATATCGAAACCTACCACATTTTTTTCTTTAAAAATTTTATTCAAAAACTCTAAGGTTTCATACCATAATAAACCACCTGGCTCTGGAGTTCCAGTTGATGGCATTATTGAAGGGTCAAAAGCATCTAAATCTATTGTTAAAAACACATTTTCAGTCATTAAATCTATTGCATTTTCCATCCAGTAATCGTCTTGTGCCATTTCGTGTGCAAAAAACACTTTATCTAAATCCATTACGGTTTTTTCAATAGCATCCATACTTCGAATACCCACTTGAATTAAGTTTGTGGTTTGACTTGCCTCATAAACTGCGCAAGCGTGGTTACATGTAGAACCTTCGTACTCTTTACGTAAATCTGCATGCGCATCAATTTGCACAACTGTTAAGCTATTAAAACACTCGTTAAATGCTCTAATTGAACCAATTGAAATCGAGTGTTCTCCACCAAATAAGGTTACAAATTTATTTTTTTTGATATACTCTTTAGTAGTTTGATGTACTGCTTCTACCATACTTTCTGGTGAAGTATTTTCAGTAACAGCAGCTGCCAAATAAATACCGTTTTTATACACTTCTGTATCGGTTTCTATATCGTACAATTCCATATTTTCTGAAGCACTTAAAAAAGCTTCTGGACCTTTATCGGCACCTTTTTGCCAGGTACTTGTTCCATCATAAGGAACTGGAATTAAAACTACTTTTGAAGTTTCAATTTTACTGTTTTGTTCAGGGATTCCTGCGTAAGTTTTTTTATTCATAACCTAATATTTTTAAAAAATCACTTGGTTTTTGTTGTTCTTTAAAAACTTTGTATTCTAATTTTCCTTCGTTGTTTTTTGATATAATAACATGTTTTGGTTGCGGAATTAAGCAGTGTTGCAAACCTCCGTAACCACCAATTGTTTCTTGATATGCACCAGTATTAAAAAATCCAATATATAAAGGTTTTTCTTCTTTATAAGTTGGCATATAAATAGCATTTATATGTTGTTCTGAATTGTAATAATCATCACTATCGCAGGTTAAACCTCCAAGTAAAACTCGCTCGTAATTATCGTTCCATCTATTTAAAGGCAACATTACAAAGCGTTTATTTATAGCCCAACTATCTGGTAATGTTGTAATAAAAGAAGAGTTTATCATATTCCAACGTTCTCTATCGTTTTGCTTTTTTTGATATAAAACTTTATACAAAGCACCTCCACTTTCACCTACTGTAAAGCTACCAAATTCTGTAAAAATATGTGGTACCTGAACTTCAGCTTCATCACACGCAATTTTAATTTGAGAAATAATTTCATCAATCATATATTCATAATCATAATCAAATGCTAATGAATTTTTAATAGGAAAACCTCCTCCAATATTTAAGCTATCTAAGCTAGGACAAATACGTTTTAGATTGATATAAACTTTTAGACATTTACTTAATTCGTTCCAATAATAAGCATTGTCTTTAATTCCAGTATTAATAAAAAAGTGCAACATTTTAAGGTTTACTTTTTTATTATCTTTTATATCTCGCCTATAAAAATCTACTATGTTTTTATAGCCAATTCCTAAACGAGATGTATAAAATTCGAACTTTGGTTCTTCTTCCGAAGCAATTCTAATTCCTATGTTAATTTTTTTACGAATTCCATTTGTTAGCAAATCAATTTCTTCGTAATTATCTATAATTGGAAAACAGTTTTTATGACCGTTATTTATTAGCCTTTGTATGTTTTTTACATAAGCATCTCTTTTAAAACCATTACATAAAATAAAGGTTTTATCGGTTATTTTCCCTGATATTTTTAGGTTTTCAACAATATCAATATCTACTGCAGAAGAAGTTTCTATATGAATATCGTTACTTAAAGCTTCACTTAAAACATGCTTAAAATGTGAGCTTTTAGTACAATAACAATAGTGGTATTTTCCTTTATATTTATGCTTACGCATAGATGTTTTAAACCAACCTTTAGCTTTTTGAATATTTTCGCTAATTTTTGGTAAATAAGTAAACTTTAAAGGTGTTCCAAATTCTTCTGCAAGTTTCATTGTATCAATATCATGAAAATGCAAATTTTTCTTTTTGTCTATTTTAAATTCCTCTTGAGGAAAATCAAAAGTTTGATTTATTAAATCAATATATTTAGTATTCATTACTTCTATTTAATTATTTAAATTTAATTGTAGCCTCGTTTTCAAGGCTATTCTAAATAAATAGTAATAGCTATACCCTTAATATTGAATATGTGTTTTGATTATCTACACCCAGAATTTGGTTGTAAATTTTAAAAATGTAGTTAACAGAAGTTGTCGTTTTCCTTAATTTTTCGTTGTGCTTCCAAAACACATAGTAACCTAAAAACTTCTTAATAAAAAAGTTACGACCGAAAAAACAAATATTTTTCATTGTCACTAAAAAATAACGTGACAAACATATATAAAAAAACAATACGATTTTAAAAAAAATTTAATTATCGCGTAAAAATTAACTCTTTTTCGTTTGAAAGCTTAGAATCAAACACATAACCCTTTGAATTAAAGTCTTTTAAACCTTCTACAGTTTCTATATTATTATCAATAATATAACGTACCATTAAGCCTCTTGCTTTTTTAGCATAAAAGCTAATAATTTTTAATTTTTCGCCTTTATAATCTTTAAAAACTGGTGTAATTACTGGCACTTTTAACAATTTAGTATTGATAACTTTAAAGTATTCATTGCTTGCTAAGTTTACAAAAACCTCATCTGCTTCCATTTCAGAATTTAAGCTTTCTGTCACTTTTTCACCCCAAAACTCATACAAATTATTTCTACTACCAACTTTAAGTTTTGTCCCCATTTCTAAGCGATAAGGTTGCATTAAATCTAAAGGTTTTAAAATACCATATTGACCTGATAAAATTCGCAATTTATCTTGAAGTTGTTCTAATTTTTCAAGTGGTAACGAATACGCATCTAAACCCGAATAAACATCTCCATTAAATGCATACACCGCTTGACGTGCATTTTCTAAAGAAAACGGTAATTGCCAATCTTGATTTCGTTGCCAATTTAATTCTCCTAATTTTGGTGAAATACTCATTAACTCAGATAATGCTTTAGGAGATTTCTTTTTTAAAACTACATTTAATTTGGCAGCTTCATTTAAAAAAATACCTTCGGTAAATTGTGAAGTAGGAACGGTTGATTTATAATCTAAAGATTTGGCTGGTGATATTACTAATTTCATATGTCTATTTATTATTGAATAAAATTAGTCTATTTTTTTAATATCTTTCAATGTAAAAGATGGATTTTAACAATACTTCAATAAAAATAATTTATACGTTTATTTAGTTTGTATCTTAACTTTAAAAATTTGAAATTTGGTTATCTCTAACTAAAAGCTGAATTTATCTAACCCAGTAGCAAATGCAAAATAAATCGAAATCGATGAGTAAAATTAGAATAGAAAGAAATACTGGATGGATTGGTCAATTAGCAAGAATCGAGATTTATATTGACAGTGAAAAAGTTGGAACTATTAATACCATTGAAACTCAAGAGTATGAAGTTGAAAATGGGAAACACAAAATTCATGCAAAATTCGGTTGGGATAATAGCCAAAAAATTGAATTGAATATTGTTAAAAACGAAATAATAGTTCTAAAACTGACTCAATACAAATATGGGACATTAATTTTACTAATGGCTTTCGGGCTTCAGTTACTTTATATGCTTGGAAAAGACACACTAAATTTTGACTTAAAATACTATTATATTTTATCAGCGATATTAATTTTACATCCGGTATATTACTGGATAAAAAAGAAATCTTTAGTACTAAAAGAAATAGATAAAAAAACATTCTAAACAACTAAATGTTCTGCCTATCGATTAAAGCTAATTGACATTTTAACTAATTCTAGTTCAGATTTAATTTTCAATGCTCTAAAAAAGGCAGATGGTACAATAAAACTTATAAGAAAAAAGGTATTGGTCATCATCCTCATAGTTTAAAAGACCCTAAACCAATTATTGATTTTATTTTAAAAAATATTAACTAAATATATACTTCAACCATATTAACTGCAAAAATTTTTCTTTAAAAAAACTCTATAATCGATAAAATAAAAAGATATATACAATTAATTATTACAATCTTTCGCTCCCCAATTATCGAGGCTCCTTAAAATATTCTCAAGAGATTTTCCTCTTTCAGTTAAACCATATTCTACTTTAGGTGGAACTACAGGGTAAACTTTTCTAGAAATAAGTCCGTCTTTTTCTAATTCACGTACCGTTTGCGTAAACATTTTGTTTGAAATACCTGGAATTTTCTTTTGCAATACTCCAGAGCGTAAATTGCCTTCTAACAAATGAAATAAAATTAGAGGTTTCCATTTTGTTCCTATTAAATTCATTGTATAATTTAATGGACAGTTAATATTTTTAATCAAAATTAAAATTTATTTTACTGATAATCATTATTTTACTCTTTTAGGTAACTATACTACTTTTTAGTAAGTTATTGCCTAATATGCAAATATAAACTATTTTTGAAACCTAAATTATAAAATATGACAACAACTAAAAATTACCCAAAATCATTTTCTCATATTGGTATTACAGTTCCTGATATTAATAAGGCTGTAGAGTTTTATACCGAAGTAATGGGATGGTATGTAATTATGGAGCCTTCAACAATAAAAAAAGAAAGAGAAACAGCTATTGGATTAATGTGTATTGATGTTTTTGGAGATGACTGGACCGAATTTGAAATAGCACATTTATCCACATCTGATGGTGTAGGAGTTGAAATATTTTCATTTCCTAACGGTGTAAAAGAAGCTCCAAAATTTAATCCTTTTAACACTGGTTTATTTCATTTTTGCATTCAAGATCCAAACATAGAAGATTTAATTGATAAAATTGTTGCGTACGGTGGTAAACAAAGAATGCCAATTAGAGAATATTACCCTGAAGAAAAACCGTTTAAAATGTGTTATGTAGAAGATCCTTTTGGAATTGTTTTTGAAATTTATACGCACAGTTACGAGTTAACTTATTCTTCAGGCGCGTACACAAAATAAATTTATACTAACTAATCTAATTCATTTATTAAAACTTGCATTTTAGATAGCAATTGAGACACATGAAACCCGTCTAACAAAGCATGGTGCGCTTCTACTGAAAAAGGAATTTTACGTTGTTTGTTTTCCTTAAACAAACTTCCAAATACAATTTTTGGAATTCCTTTATTTTTTTCATCTCCTTTTCTAGCATGTTTTATGCTTGTAAAAGTAAACCAAGGTAATATAGAACAGTGTACTATACCAAGTTCATTTTCTTGAGCACCTAATGTTACTCCTTTTTTATGAGTCTCAATTATCTTTTTTCCACTAATATCAAAGTCAAAAATTGTTGATTTAAAAGGAAAATTGCAGAATGAGAACGTATTATCTTCATTTAAAATAGTGGATCCAATATGTACCTCATCAAAAATATAAACTTTGTTTTTGTAAATACGTAGTTTAAATTCTGGAACTTCATTTATACTTTTTAGCGCAACATAAATACAAGCTAATGAAAACGATAAGTTATTCTTTTTACAAAACTTATAAAGTTTAGTTACATCTAAATTTACAGTAATATTAAAAAAAGGATCTTCATAACTCTTAAAAAAATCGAATTGCGCTTTTCTTTTCCAGTTTTCAATAGAAAATTCTTTCATCACTATTCTTTCTGATTTGCTGTATAAGTTCTCCATTTTTCTAAACAAGCTACAATATCTTCTGGAATTTCAGAATTAAAACGCAAAAACTCTTTAGTTGTAGGATGCTCAAATCCTAAGGTTTTGGCGTGTAGAGCTTGGCGCGGCAACACTTTAAAGCAATTATCTACAAACTGTTTGTATTTAGTAAAAGTTGTACCTTTTAATATATCATCTCCTCCATAACGTTCATCGTTAAAAAGGGTGTGACCTATATGTTTAAAATGTGCTCTAATTTGATGAGTTCTACCAGTTTCTAACTTACATTGTACTAAAGTAACATAGCTAAACCGTTCAATTACTTTGTAATGTGTTACTGCATGTTTTCCAAAATCACCTTCAGGAAAAACACTCATTTGTAACCTATTTTTTAAACTTCTTCCAATATTCCCTTCAATTGTACCTTTATCATCTTCAATATTCCCCCAAACTAAGGCATAATACAACCTTTCTGTAGTTCTATCAAAAAATTGTTTTGATAAATGAGCCATTGCAAATTCTGTTTTAGCAACAACCAATAACCCACTTGTATCTTTATCAATTCTATGCACCAATCCTGGGCGCTCGTTAGAATTTGTTGGTAAATTTTCTATATGATGAATCAATCCATTTACTAAAGTTCCACTATAGTTACCATGCCCTGGATGCACAACCATTCCAGGAGGTTTATTAACAACCAATACCTGATCGTCTTCAAATATAATATCTAAAGGTATATCTTCTGCAACCAATAAATTTTCATGTGGCGGATGTGACAAAACAACACGAACTACATCATTTGGTTTTACCTTATAATTTGGTTTTACAGCAACATCATTTACTAAAACATTCCCCGCTCTTGCAGCCTGTTGAATTTTATTTCTAGTAGCATTTTCAATAAAATTCATTAAAAATTTATCTACACGTAAAGGCTCTTGCCCAACGTGTGCTACATAATTAAAATGCTCGTAAAATTCTTCGTTTTCTGCGCTAATTTCTTCTAAACTCATTAATTCTTTTCTGTATATCTATCGGTTCCTTCTCCATCTCCTAATTTAAGTGTAATAATAGAATTTTTAGGAATTTTTTCTCCTGCTTTTAAAGTTTTCCCTTTAAAAATTAGTCCTCTTACCACATCTTTTGCTATATCTGAAACATAAACAGGTTCAGAATTTATTTTAAAACCTATTGAACTTAGGTGAGATGTTACTTGCCTTTTTGTTTTACCAAATACATTTGGAACTTCAATTTTTCTATAACCAGATGGATTTAAAGTTAAATATATTTTTCTATTCTCTTTTACAAAATTACCAGGTTCTGGATCTTGATCTATTACCGATTTTGCCGGATAATCTGGATTATAACTTGCCGAATCAATAACAAAAAGTCTTAAATCTAACTCTTTTAATGTTGTCTCTACTTCACTTAAACTCATTTTTTCCAAATTTGGAACTTCAATTTTTTGATTGTGATTTGTTGAAATATTCAACCATTTCATAACTACAAAAATAAACACCACCAAACCAACAAAAGCAATCACTAATTGTTTTAAAAACGTTTTGGACTTTATAAATTTAATTAAACTCATCTTATATATTTTAATTTTGCAAAGATACTTTTTTTTGAATTGATTTGATTATTTGTTAATTGTAAAAAAACACAGCACTAAATTCAATTCAATTTTAGTACAATTAATGGTTAAAAATCTTCTAAACTTTCTAACTTTTTAGCTAACAAATTTTAACTATATTTATGTAAGTTTGTACTTATGCTAAAACACTAAACTTAAAATGAAAAAAAATATTGCCATTATAATGGGGGGATATTCCTCGGAAGTTGATATTTCACTAAACAGTGGAGCTGTTGTTTATCAACATATCTCTAAAGAAAAATACAATCCTTACAAAATCCATATCTTACAAAATAAATGGGTTTTAGTAGATGATTATAATAATGAATATCCAATAAACAAACACGATTTCTCAGCAGAAATTAATGGTGAAAAAATTTCATTCGATTGTATTTTTAACGCAATACACGGAAGCCCTGGCGAAAACGGAAGTATTTTAGCTTATTTTGAATTATTAGGTCTAAAACACACCTCTGCCCCATTCTATCAAATGGCATTAACTTTTAATAAACGAGATTGTTTAAGTGTAGTTAAACAATATGGTATAAAAACAGCCAGCTCTTATTACTTAGATAAAGGAGACCTAATTGATGTAGATAAAATTATTAAAAAAGTTGGCTTACCTTGTTTTGTAAAACCAAATAATGCTGGTTCTAGCTTTGGAATTTCTAAAGTTAAAACTATAGATGAAATGTTACCTGCTATTGAAAAAGCATATCATGAAGATTCTCAAATTTTAATTGAAGCCTTTTTAGACGGTACAGAAGTTTCTATTGGTGTTATAAATTATAACAATAAAATTACAGTTTTACCTATGACGGAAATTGTGACAGAAAATGATTTTTTTGATTATGAAGCAAAATACCTTGGAAAAGCTGATGAAATTACACCTGCTCGCATTTCTAATGAAATTCATAAAAAATTAGAACAAACAGCCATTAAAACATATAAAGCATTAAATATGAGTGGCTTTTCACGTTCCGAATATATATTAGTAAACAATGAACCTCATTTTTTAGAAATGAATACAGTACCTGGTTTAACTGCTGCAAGTTTAATACCTCAACAAGCTGCAATTGCTAACATTAGTTTACAACAACTTTTTGATAATGCCGTAGAAATGGCTTTAAAAAACTAATTATGAAAAGAGCTATTTTCCCTGGTTCCTTTGATCCAATTACTCTTGGTCACGTAGATATTATTAATAGAGCATTACCATTATTTGATGAAATTATAATTGCAATTGGTATAAATTCTGATAAAAAATATATGTTTTCTTTAGAAGAACGTGAAAATTTTATAAAAGAAAACTACAAAAACGAACCGAAAATAAAAGTAGTAACCTATTCTGGTTTAACTACAGATTTTTGCAAAAAAATGAATGTCGATTTTATTTTACGTGGTTTAAGAAATCCTGCAGATTTTGAATTTGAAAAAGCTATAGCACAAACTAATAGAAAACTTTCAAATATTGAAACTGTATTTTTACTAACCTCTTCAGATACTGCTTTTATTAGTTCAAGTATTGTTAGAGATGTACACAGGCACGGAGGAGATATCTCTAGCTTTGTACCTAAAAGTGTTTATAATAACTAAATTAAAATACAACTAAAAGTATTAACTAAGTTAAAGCTAATAAGCACAACTTAAAAAATAAAACATATGAAAAAAATAATGTTCTTACTTTTAGTCGTTATCATTTCGTGCTCTAAAACTAATAAACAAAGCGCTGTAGATTTAACAACAAAATTTGAAAACACTCAAGGTTTAGAAACTACAACATATGCTGAAACTATTGCTTATTTTCAAAAACTCGCTCTTGAATTTTCAGAAATAGCCATTCAAGAAATTGGCACAACAGATAGTGGAAAACCACTACATTTAGTAGTTTTTAATAGTGACCGAGAATTTGATTTCAATAAAATAAATAAAAGCTCTAAAAATGTAATTTTAATAAATAATGCAATTCACCCTGGAGAACCAGATGGCGTAGATGCATCCATGCTACTTTTACGAGATATTGTTCAAAATCCAGATAAAATAAAAAAATTAAAAAATATAGTTTTAGCTGTAATTCCAATTTATAATATTGGTGGAGCTTTAAATAGAAGTGCACATTCTAGAGCCAACCAAAACGGACCTAAAGAATACGGTTTTAGAGGAAATGCAAGAAACTTCGATT
Source organism: Lutibacter sp. A80 (assembly GCF_022429645.1). Taxonomy (GTDB): domain Bacteria; phylum Bacteroidota; class Bacteroidia; order Flavobacteriales; family Flavobacteriaceae; genus Lutibacter. Next base: position 3,782,722 of record NZ_CP092480.1, on the reverse strand, counting down.
TAAATAGAGATTTTATAAAAGCAGACACTAAAAACGCACGTGCTTTTTCTAAAGTTTTTCATTTGGTTAATCCTGATGTTTTTATTGACAATCACGTTAGTAATGGTGCAGATTATCAATATGCAATTACCCACCTATTTACACAACATAATAAATTAGGTAATGATTTAGGTACATTTATTGAAACCAAAATGAGACCAGATATTGAAGCTGATCTTTTAAAAAAAGATATTATAATTACACCCTATGTAAATGTTTGGGGAAACACCCCTGAAATTGGTTTTAGCCAGTTTTTTGATGCTCCAAGATATTCAACAGGGTATACAAGTTTATTTAACACTTTAGGTTTTATGGTAGAGACTCATATGTTAAAACCTTATAAACAACGTGTTGAACAAACATATAGCTTACTAGAAAGTGCTATAGATTTTACTATAAAAAATAGTTCAAAAATTAAAGAATTACGTAAAAATGCTGTCACAAAAATTTTAGCAGAAAAAACATATCCCATCGCTTTTGAAATTGCTAAAGATACTTTTACTACCCTACAATTTAAAGGGTATGAAGGAAGTTATATCGCTAGCAAAGTCACCAATGGAAAACGCTTATTTTATGATAGAACAAAACCATTTACCAAACCTGTAAAGTATTACAACAATTATAAAATCACAAAAGAAATTACCATTCCAAAAGCATATATTTTAAAACAAGGCTGGTGGAGAGTTCTAGAAAGGTTAAATGAAAACAATATCAAATATTCAGTTTTTAAAAAAGATACTATTGTTAATGTTGAAGAACAGCATATAGCAGATTATAAAACTAGAACCGCTCCTTACGAAGGACATTACTTACATTACAACACTACTATTTCAACTTCAACCAAAGAAATTAAGTTTAATAAAGGTGCAATTTATATTCCTGTAAATCAATTTGGTGTACGTTATATTATAGAAACTTTAGAAGCCTCTGCAACAGATTCATTTTTTAACTGGAATTATTTTGATAGTGTTTTACAACAAAAAGAAGGCTATTCGGCATATGTTTTTGAAGATATTGCAGAACAGTTTTTAATAGACAATCCTACTGTTAAAAAAGAATTAGAAGAAAAAATAGCCACTGATGTTGAATTTGCAAAAAACACAAGAGCTCAATTAGATTTTATTTATAAAAAATCGCCTTATTATGAAAGTGCGCATTTAAAACTACCAATATACAAAGTGTTTTAAATGTTTGTTTTATGAATTTAAACACCAAAGAAATACAATTACAATACGAAGGTTTTTTAAACACAGCATTACTTTGGGAAAATAATGATGTTTTAAATTTAAAACAATTTATACTTGAAACAAAAAACACCACACAATTTAATGGTGCTATTGTAAAAAATCAACGCTTAGGAAAACGTGTAGAACGCTTTTTAAGTCATCAACTACAACAAGATAATTCAATTGAAATTTTAGTTGAAAATATTCAAATACAAAACAATAAAATTACTTTAGGCGAATTGGATTGTATTTTAATGCAAAACAATAAACCTATTCATTTAGAAGTTATTTATAAATTTTATTTGTATGATGCTACTGTTGGAAAAACAGCTTTAGAACACTGGATAGGTCCAAACAGAAAAGATAGTTTAATTGAAAAACTCAACAAATTAAAAAACAAACAATTACCCCTTCTTTACAATCCTTTTACAAAGCCATTATTAAAAAAATTGAATTTAGAAACAACGTCTATTCAACAACAGGTACTTTTTAAAGCGCAATTATTTATTCCATACCAAATAAAAAATATTGATTTTAACGCACTTAATCAAGACTGTGTAAAAGGGTTTTACATTCATTTTAATGAATTACAACAATTTAATACTTGTAAATTTTACATTCCAACAAAAATAAATTGGTTGCAAGAAATAGAAACACAAAGTAAATGGTTAAATTTTGAAACTTTTTCACAAAAATTAGAAGTTTTTATACATCAAAAAATAGCTCCGCTTTGTTGGTTAAAAAATTCGAATGGAGAAACAGAAAAATTTTTTGTTGTTTGGTGGTAAATTCAATCAATTCTCTATTAAAATTTTCAATCTAAAACTGATTAAAAGGCCCTCTTTTTTTTGAAAAAGAAAAATATCATTTATATAATAGATTTCATTATTTTAGCAAACGTTACTATCTAAAAAAATAATATGTTAAATTATACAACTTACAAACATAAAACTGCTAAAGAATGGGTGACATTTGTGCATGGTGCTGGAGGAAGTTCTTCTATTTGGTTTAAACAAATTAGAAGCTTTAGTGCTATTTACAATGTTTTAATTTTAGATTTAAGAGGTCACGGAAACAGTAAAAAAGTTTTACAAGATGCTTTTAAAGAAAAATATACGTTTGATGCAATTACACACGATATTGTTGAAGTAATAGATCATCTGAAAATTAAAAAATCTCATTTTGCTGGTATTTCTTTAGGTACAATTTTAATTAGAAATTTAGCAGAAAAACATCCTGATCGCGTTGAAAGTATGATTATGGGAGGTGCTATTATGAAATTAAATCTAAAGTCTCAATTATTAATACGTATTGGTGTACTTTTTAAATCTGTAGTTCCATATTTGCTTTTGTACAAATTATTTGCATTTATTATAATGCCACGTAAAAATCATAAAAAATCTCGTTTAATTTTTGTTAACGAAGCTAAAAAATTATATCAAAAAGAATTTGTACGTTGGTTTAAGTTAACCTCAGAAATAAACCCTTTATTACGCTTTTTTAGAACAACAGCTATTAATATCCCTACCTTTTATATTATGGGTGAAGAAGATCATTTATTTTTACCATCTATAAAAAAAGTTGTGGAAACACATTTAAAATCCACTCTATTTGTTATAGAAAATTGTGGACATGTTGTAAACATTGAACAAGCTCAAATATTCAATCAAAAATCAATTCAATTTATAAATAACCAACTAGTTAGAGAATAAACTGAAATTACAGTTAAAAACTGTAGTAATTCTATATATCATCCCTACTTTGGCAGGGATGATATATTAAAAATACTTAATTTATTTAGGCCATTTTATGGTATCGTCATTAATAAATAATGGAGACCATTGAATTTCATCTAAAACCCCATTAGTCAACCAAAAGTTAATCGATTTTTCGTCAATTTCAATTACTTTATTATCTTCATTATCACTTTCAGAACAATCTTCAACGTACACATTTCCATAATCAATCTCATCTAATTGATCAATTAATTTAGTCTGACTTAAACCAATTAATGAAGCTTCTTCAAGCTCATAAAAATCAGAACTTATAGAAATCATCATAAGTTTCCAGTCTTCAGCTTCATCAAAACTAATCGATAAAAATAATTCATCATACTCCCAAGATTCTGTTGCATCGTTAGCTGCTTCAGAATGCGAATATTTATCAATAAACGTAGGTTCACCAAGTAATTCTTTTACTTGTGCTCTAGACATTCCAAACTTTAGAAACCCTAACCCTACTCCAGGTTTAATTTCCTTTAATTCTTTTAACATTTTAAAATTTAATTAACATTTATAAAACAAATATAATTTATTATTTCTTTCCTTTTCCAAGTTTTTTTACTGCAACCCACTGCCTAAATGTATCTCTAGCATCTGTAGCAGGATACCCAACTACTGTTTTACCAGCAGGAATATCGTTCATAACACCAGAACCACCTCCAACAACGGCTCCTGAACCAATAGTAACATGGTCTTTTATACTTGAAGCTCCTCCTATAATTACACCATCTCCTAAAGTAACAGAACCTGCCAAACCACTGCTTCCAGCCATAATACAAGAACGTCCTAACACACAATTATGTGCTATTTGTACCAAATTATCTATTTTACAACCATCTCCAATTATTGTTGCACTAAATTTAGCACGATCAACAGATGAGTTTGCTCCAATTTCTACATTATTGCCTATAATAACATTACCAATATGAGGTACTTTTAACAGTCCTTTCCCATCTTCTCTTGGTCGGTACCCAAAGCCATCAGCTCCAATACTTACGTTAGAATGAAAAATACAATCACTTCCAACTATACTACGTTCACGTATTACTGTTCCAGACCAAATAACTGTTCTATCGCCTATTTTTGAAGCATCAAAAATTACTACATTTGGAAATAACTGCACATTATCTCCTAATTCAACATTTTTCCCTATATAACAATTCGCTCCAATTTTACAATTTAAACCAATTTTTGCAGTAGGTTCTATTACTGCTGTTGGATGAATATTATCTTCAAATTCAGGTAAATTAGGAGTAAAAACTTCTAGCAATTTTGCCATTGCCAAATCAGCGTCTTTAACTTTAATAATAACTTTATTTTCTATGGCTTCAACTTCAATATTTTCACTGACAATAGCAGCACTAGCTTTTGATTTTTTCCATAAATGAACATATTTTTTATTTCCGATAAAGCTAATTTGATTTTCAGTTGCTTTTTCTAAATGTTCTGGACCTGAAATTTTATGAGTTGTAGCTCCAATTAATTCTCCGTTTAATATTGAATTGATTTCTTGAATTGTGTATAATATCATTGATTGATTGATGTTTAGGCAATAAATATATTCTTTTTAATTTTAACATAGACTTACTTTAAACGTAAAAATGATACTACAGCTATTAAAATTATATTTTTTAATGTTTCAAATTTTAAAATTTAGTATTTTGCACCTTCAAAAATTAATATAAAATGAAAGTTTGTATTGCCGAAAAACCAAGTGTTGCTCGTGAAATTGCTACTGTTTTAGGGGCAACTACAAAACGCGATGGGTATTTTGAAGGAAATGGCTATGCGGTTACTTATACTTTCGGTCACTTATGCACTCTTTTTGAACCAAACGATTATAAACCACATTGGAAAAGTTGGGATTTAAATAATTTACCAATGCTTCCAGATAAATTTGAGACTAAAGTTGTTGCAAATGAAGGTATTCAAAAACAATTTAATATTGTAAAAAATTTATTTGATAAAGCTGAAGTAGTTATAAATTGTGGTGATGCTGGACAAGAAGGAGAATTAATACAACGCTGGGTTATTAACCAAGCTAATTATAAAGGTGAAGTACAACGCTTATGGATTTCATCATTAACTACAGAAGCCATAAAAGAAGGTTTTCAAAATTTAAAACCCTCAGAAAATTACAACAGTTTATATTATGCTGGTTTTTCTAGAGCCATTGGAGATTGGCTTTTAGGAATGAATGCTACCAGATTATACACCGTAAAACATGGTGGCTATAAACAAATGTTATCCGTTGGACGTGTACAAACTCCAACACTGGCAATGCTTGTTAATAGATATAAAGAAATTGAAAATTTTAAACCACAACCTTATTGGGAATTACAAACCTTATACCGAGAAACACAATTTAATTGTGAAGAAGGACGGTTTTTAAAAAAAGAGGAAGGTGAAATTTTTGCAAATAAAGTAAAAGAAAGCGATTTTGAAATTGTATCAATTACTAAAAAGAAAGGTAAAGAATACGCTCCAAAATTATTTGACTTAACGGGTTTACAAGTTTATTGCAATAATAAATTTGGATTTTCTGCGGATGAAACCCTAAAAATTGTTCAAAAATTATACGAACAAAAAGCAGTAACATACCCAAGAGTTGACACTACCTTTTTACCTAATGATGTATATCCAAAAATTCCTGGAATTTTAAAAAATCTAACAAATTACCAAAATTTAATAACTCCTCTATTAGAAAAAAAAATAAAAAAATCACCTAAGGTCTTTGACGATAAAAAAGTTACAGATCACCACGCAATAATACCAACAGGAATCCAAATAAACTTACAATACAATCAACAACAGGTATACGATATTATTACCAAAAGATTTATTGCTGTTTTTTATGATGAATGTGCCGTTTCTAACACAACAGTAATTGGAAAAGCAGATACGGTTTCTTTTAAAACAACTGGAAAAGAAATTTTAAAAAAAGGGTGGAGAGTTGTTTTTGAAACCCCAAATACAGTTAAAAAAGAAGCTGGTATTTTACCAACTTTTGTAAAAGGTGAAAAAGGTCCTCATATTCCTTCATTTTTAGAAAAAGAAACAAAACCTCCTAAGCATTATACGGAAGCTACACTTTTACGCTCTATGGAAACAGCAGGGAAACAAGTAGATGATGATGATTTAAGAGAGTTAATGAAAGAAAACGGAATTGGTAGACCATCTACACGTGCAAATATTATTGAAACACTTTTTAAACGCAAATATATAAAACGTAATAAAAAACAATTATTACCTACAACAACAGGAATTCAATTAATTGATACCATTCAAAATGAATTGCTAAAATCTGCAGAACTCACTGGAAGATGGGAGAAAAAATTAAAAGAAATTGAACAAGGCACTTTTAATGCTGGGACTTTTATAAAAAACATGAAAAAAATGGTAGATAACCTAGTATACGAAGTCCGTTCTGAAAAAGTGAGAGCAAATATTTCAGCGGTAGCAGCTTCAAAAAAAACAGCTTCATCCAGCTCTAAAAAAACTTCAAAAAACAAAAAGGGAATTACTAACGAAAAATGCCCTAAATGTAATAACGGTTATCTTCTAAAAGGAAAAACCGCTTACGGATGTAGCAACTATAAAAATGGTTGTGATTTAAAACTCCCATTTAGTTTTTTAAATAAAAAAATATCTGAAAATCAATATATCAGATTATTAAAAAAAGGATGTACTGTAAATTTAAAAGGATTTAAAAATGAAACAGGGACTGTTGAAGGTTTAATTCGTTTTGATGAAAATTTTAATTTAAAATTAGAAGAAAAACAGGCTACTCGTCCTCAAAAAAACACTAAAAATACACCTGAAAAAATCAATTGCCCTAAATGTAAAAAAGGTACTATTTTAAAAGGCAAAACTGCTTACGGCTGTAGCGAATATAAAAATGGTTGCGATTTTATTTTTAGTTTTGATGATATTAGAAAAAAAGCTGCAGGAAAAGAGCTAACAAAAGAATTAGTTTATCAAATTTTAAATGGAAAACACTAAACATCAACATTTTGCAATTTACAAACCAGACGGATATTTAAGTCAATTTATAAATAACCAAACAAAACGTACCAATAAAAAAATGTTGGGTGATTTATACAATTTTCCAGAAAACACTATGGCAATAGGTCGCTTAGATGAACCTTCTGAAGGCTTATTATTATTAACTACCAATGGAAAAACAAGCGAGTATATTAGAAGTTCTAAAATAGAAAAAGAATATTATGCCCAAGTTGATGGTATTATCTCTTCTGAAGTTATAGAAATATTGAAAAACGGTGTTGAAATTAGTACTGAATCAGGGAAATATCTAACTAAAAAATGCTCCGTTAAAAAGATAGAAACTCCTTTATTACCAAAAAGAAATAAAAAAATTAGAGATGAACGCCATGGCCCAACAAGCTGGATTTCTATTACTTTAACCGAAGGTAAATTTAGACAAGTTCGTAAAATGACTGCTGTAGTTGGATTTCCAACTTTACGCCTAGTTAGAGTAAGAATTGGCAACTTTAAACTTCAAAATATGCTTCCTGGAGAAGTTAAACCTATAGTTATTTAACTTCTCCTATTAAGCTAATTAATTTTCAAATAAACCTTTTGTAAATTTTTCTGGATTTGCCGCTAAATGGTAACGTGGATCATCGATAGCTTCAATAATAACCTCTTTAAACTTTGGACTAGATTTATGTAATAATACTTTACATTCTTCACTTAAATGCTTTAAATAAATTTTTTTGCCAGCTGTTTCATATTTTTCAACTAAATTAAAAATAGCTTCAACTGCTGAATGGTCTGAAACTCTAGATTCAACAAAATCAATTTCTACATGATCTGGATCATTTTTCACATCAAATTTCTCCATAAATGTTGAAATTGAGCCAAAAAATAACGGTCCCCAAATTTCATAAGTTTTAGTACCATCCTCTTTCATTCTTTTTCTTGCTCTAATTCGTGTAGCATTTTCCCAAGAAAAAACCAATGCACTAAAGATAACACCCGCAATTACTGCAATTGCTAAATCGAAAATTACCGTTAATGCCGAAACTAAAATTAAAACAAATAAATCTGCTCTAGGAATTTTATTAATAATTCTAAAACTACTCCAAGCAAAAGTACCAATAACCACCATAAACATTACACCTACTAAAGCTGCTATTGGAACTTGTTCTATATATGAAGAACCAAATAAAATAAACAACAGTAACATAATAGCAGCAACAATACCTGATAATCTGCCTCTACCACCACCTTTAATATTTATAATAGATTGACCAATCATAGCACAACCACCCATTCCACCAAACAAACCGATAACAATATTAGCTCCACCTTGCGCTAAACATTCTCTATTTCCATCTCCACGAGTTTCTGTTAAATCGTCAACTAAATTTAAAGTCATTAAGGATTCTATTAAACCAATAGCTGCTAAAATTAATGCATACGGTAATATAAATACTATAGAGTCCCAAGTAAATGGAACTTTTGCAAAAGTTTCTAACTTTAAAGTAGGAAAGCCACCTTTTAAACCTGTTCCACCTCCATCTCTAATAAAAGAGCCTACAGTTGCAACATCAAAATTTATAAAAATAGCAACTCCGGTAACAATTAAAATGGCAATTAAAGCCTCTGGCAATTTTTCTGCTTTTTTAATTTTTGGCAATCCCCACATTATAAGCATAGTTAAAGCTACCAAACCAATCATTACATATAATTGATTCCCCTCTAGCCAAACTTTTTCACCACCTACTGTTCTTTTAAACATACCCAATTGAGAAAGAAATATAACAATTGCCAATCCGTTTACAAATCCCATCATTACAGGATGCGGAATTAAACGAACAAATTTACCAAGCTTTAAAAGACCTGCTAAAACTTGAAATATTCCCATTAAAATTACGGTTGCAAATAAATAATACAATCCTAAATTCTCACCAGGATTACCTAAAGCATTTCCTTCGGAAACTAAACTAACCATAACTACAGCCAAGGCTCCAGTTGCTCCAGAAATCATACCTGGTCTTCCTCCAAAAATTGAAGTAATTAAACCTACCATAAAAGCAGCATATAAACCAACTAATGGATCAACACCTGCTACAAATGCAAATGCAACGGCTTCAGGAACTAAAGCTAAAGCTACAGTTATTCCAGATAAAACATCGTTTCTAACGTTTGATACTCTTTTAGTTATAAATTTTGTCATTAAATATTATTTTAAAAAAGTGGCAAATATAAGTAAATAAAATTTGTGGTATTATTATTAATGTATTTGATTTTTAAATTGTTATACGTATTACTATTTTAGATTTAACTATTTAAACAAATTTTGTATGCTATTAAATATTTCAATTACTTAAATAACAACTTTATATTTTCATACGTATTTTCTAAAGCAGTATTTATTTCTTCAGTATTTTTAAAAATTGCTTGTTCAATATCTTCTTCTTTTTGCGGTGTTAATTCATCTTTAAAATTAGTATCCATTAAAAACCAAGAAGTTATTTTAAGTATCATCTTTTCTTTTTTTTCAAAAATATGATATGTTTTTCCTAGAAATTTTGAAATTGTAAGCCCAGTAATTCCACATTCTTCTTCTACTTCACGAATAGCACAATTTTGTATAGATTCACCTTTCTCTAATTTACCTTTAGGCAAGTCCCATTTATTTAACCTGTAAATAAACAACACTTCATTATTTAAGTTAATTACTTTTCCTCCGGCCGCTCGCTCTATTTTAAAAACAGACTTAAACAACTGCCAATCAGCCTTTAAATCTTTACATATTAAACATATTCCAAGAATTTTATTTTCAAATAAATCGGTTACAATTGCTTTAATTTCTAAAGGATTAAAGCTTACCGTTTTATATTTTGTTGATATTTTATTGTTTTCTGTCAAAATAATTGGACAGTCATTCACAAAAACTTTATACATTTGCATTATGATTATGAACAAAGATACAGCAAAAAAAACAGCTGAGCTTTTATTACAGATAAAAGCTATAAAGTTACAACCAAACGATCCGTTTTCATGGGCTTCTGGTTGGAAATCTCCTATTTATTGTGATAATAGAACTACGCTTTCTTTTCCTAAAATAAGAAATTATTTAAGAGAAAACTTAGCTAATATAATTGAACAAGAATATGGAAAACCCGATGTTATAGCAGGTGTAGCAACTGGTGCAATAGCTATTGGAGTTTTAGTAGCCCAGCATTTAAATGTACCTTTTGTGTATGTTAGACCTGAACCTAAAAGCCACGGAAGAAAAAACCAAATTGAAGGCTTTTTAGAGAAAAATAAAAATGTAGTTGTTGTTGAAGATTTAATAAGCACTGGAAAAAGTAGCCTAAATGCTGTTAAAGCACTAAAAGAAGAAGGTGCCAATGTTAAAGGTATGGTAGCTATATTTAATTATGGCTTTAAAGTTGCTGAAGAAAATTTTAAAGAAGCAGATGTTAGACTAACCACATTAAGTGATTATCATCATTTATTAGAACTTTCTTTAGATAACAGTTATATTTCTACAAAAGAATTAGAAACGCTTACGCTTTGGAGAGAAAATCCAAGTGAATGGAATCAATAAAAACATATTTATGAATTTAGAAACTAAAAAATCGATTATAAATAAATCTCAAAAAGAATTTTTTGAGTTTTTAACAGATCTTAACAATTTTGAGCAATTAATGCCCGAAAACAATACTAAATTTGAAGTTGATGGTGATTCTTTTATTTTTGGATTAAAAGGAATGCCAGAAATTAGATTGGTAGTAAAAGAAAAACAAGAATTCGATAAAATTGTTTTAGGCGCAGCAAGTAGTAAATTAGATTTTTCTTTAACTGTAACTATAGATGTAGTTTCTGAAAACTCTTGTGAAACACAATTACTATTTGAAGGTGATTTTAACCCGATGATGGCAATGATGGTTAAGGGACCTCTTCAAAAATTCATTAATACTTTAACAGAAAACGCGTCCAAATTATAATTTATATTATATATAAGGTATAGTTAACGACTCGCAAATTTGATTTCTTTTAAATTAAATTTGCGAGTCGTTTCATTTTCAAGTTCAACAACAAGTCTCCCATTTACATCAACAGAAATTATTTTCCCCAAAAAAATCTCCCCTTCATTATCTTCAAACATGGCTGGAGTATTTATTTTATAAAGCTCTGCTAAGTACATTTTTTTCAAACTTTCAAAAGCATCTTCTTCTATTAATTTCACATACTTTTCTATTGAAACAAGAATATTTGAAAGCAATTCATCTTCGTTAAAAGTAGTACCCGATAATTTTTTTAATGAAGTTACATTTTCTATGTCATTCGGAAATATTTCTTGATTAACATTCAAACCAATTCCTATAATTGAATAATTTATAAACGCACCTCTTAAAATATTTTCAATTAAAATTCCAGCTATTTTATCCTTTTCTGCCAATATGTCGTTTGGCCATTTTATCTTAAATGGCACATCTACAAAAGCTCTTAATGCAGAAATTAAACCTAAAGAAACAGCCATACTTAAATAAAACTGATCTTGAATTTTAAAGCTCTTAAAATTAACTAAAATACTAAAAGTCAGATTTTTACCTTGTTCTGAAACCCAAGTAGTTCCTAACTGACCTCTTCCTAAAGTTTGATGTTTTGCAACAACAACAGTAAACGTATCTAAAGTACTTTTTTGAACTAGTTTCTTTAAGTAAGAATTGGTAGAATCAATGGCATTAAGTTTGATAATATTCATTTGTAGTTTATAATTTCAACAAAGTTATTTAAATGACAATTTATGATAAAAAAATAATAACTTTGTAACCAAATAAAAAAAAATTAATGACAAGAAAAAATGTAAGCGCAGACGAATTAATTGCGGTGATTATAAAGGCAATAGATGAAATTAAAGGTCTTGATATTCAAATTTTAGATTTAAGAGAGATAGATAATACTGTTTGCGATTATTTTATAATAGCGACAGGGAATTCAAATACACACGTAAATGCCATTTCTGGTATTATTCAAAAACAAGTTGGTAAATTATGTAAAGAAAAGCCTTGGCATGTTGAAGGAGAATCTAACGCCGAATGGGTTTTACTAGATTATACTAACGTAGTTGTACATGTTTTTCAAAAAAGTGTACGCGAATATTACGACATTGAAAGTTTGTGGGGTGATGCAAAAATAACATCAATACCTACATCTAACTAAATAAATACTTCACCTTTTTGAAAAAAACTAAATGAGTCAAGAGAAAAAAAATACATCAAAAAATAAAAATATAAAACCACCTAAATTCAATTTCTATTGGATTTATGGAATTGTTTTTGCACTTTTTATAGGATATCAAATCTTTAATAGCGATAGCTTATCTACTAAAAATTTAAGTCAGAATGAATTTGAAAACATTCTTAAAGAAAATGATATTGAGCGCATTTTAATTATTAATAATAGCGTTGCTAATGTTTTTATTAAAAATGAAGCTTCAGACAAAGAACAGCATAAAAAAAATAAAGGCTCTCTTTATTCTGCTAATTCACCAATGTATTATTACAAATTTGGTGATTTAAATAAATTTCAAGAAAATTTAGAAACTACAAAAGAGGAATATGATTTATCGTTTGACGTTAAATTTGAAGCTAAAACAGATTTTATAGATACATTATTTATGTATTTACCTTTTATCTTTTTAATTGGTCTATGGATTTATTTTATGCGTAGAATGTCTGGCGGTGGCTCAGGTGGTGGCGGTGGCCAAATATTTAGCATTGGAAAATCTAAAGCTAAATTATTTGATCAAGACCAAAAAGTTAAAACTTCTTTTAAAGATGTTGCAGGTTTATTAGGTGCTAAAGAAGAAGTTCAAGAGATTGTAAATTTCTTAAAAAATCCAGATAGATACACCTCTCTTGGTGGAAAAATACCAAAAGGAGCCTTATTAGTTGGCCCTCCTGGTACTGGAAAAACCTTATTAGCAAAAGCTGTTGCAGGAGAAGCTGGTGTTCCTTTTTTCTCTTTATCAGGTTCAGATTTTGTTGAAATGTTTGTAGGTGTTGGAGCGTCTCGTGTTAGAGATTTATTTAAACAAGCACAACAAAAAGCACCTTCAATTATTTTTATTGATGAAATTGATGCCGTAGGTAGAGCAAGAGGAAAAAGCAATATGACTGGTGGAAACGATGAAAGAGAAAATACCCTAAATCAGCTATTGACAGAAATGGATGGTTTTGGTACAGATACCAATGTAATTGTTATAGCTGCTACAAATAGAGCTGATGTTTTAGACAAAGCACTTTTAAGAGCTGGTAGATTTGATCGTCAAATTTATGTTGATTTACCAGATTTAAAAGAACGTGAAGCTATATTTAAAGTACACCTAAAACCTATTAAAACAGATAAAGATGCTGATGTAGCGTTTTTATCGCAACAAACACCTGGTTTTTCGGGTGCAGATATTGCAAACTTATGTAATGAGGCTGCTTTAATTGCTGCCAGAAAAGGTAAAAAAGCCGTACATCATCAAGATTTCTTAGATGCTGTTGATAGAATTGTTGGAGGTTTAGAAAAGAAAAATAAATTAATTTCACCTAAAGAAAAGAAAACTATTGCTTTTCACGAAGCAGGACATGCAACAGCTAGTTGGATGCTAGAACACGCCGCACCATTAGTAAAAGTTACCATTGTACCTAGAGGACAATCTTTAGGAGCTGCCTGGTATTTACCTGAGGAGCGTCAAATTGTACAAGCAGAACAAATGCTTGACGAAATGTGTGCTACTTTAGCTGGTAGAGCTGCAGAAAAAATAATGTTTGATAAAATTTCAACGGGTGCTTTAAACGATTTAGAAAAAGTTACTAGACAAGCTAAAGCAATGGTTACTGTTTATGGTCTAAATGACAAAATTGGTAACATTACTTATTACGACTCTAGTGGACAGTCTGATTATAATTTTACAAAACCTTATAGTGAAGAAACGGCTCAAACAATTGATAAAGAAATTTCTTTAATTATAGAACAACAATACCAACGAGCTATAAAAATATTAACTGACAATAAAGATAGATTGGTTACTCTTGCTGAACTTTTACTTGAAAAAGAAGTTATCTTTAAAAAAGATTTAGAATTAATTTTTGGTAGTAGACCCTTTGATAAAGAGGAGATAATTGATGAAATTGAACATAAAAATTCATCTGAAACACCAAATATTGAAAATTCATCTGAAACAACAGAATAGTTTAATAAGTTTTTCATAATTTTGAATTTATTCAAAGCAGCAAATGAATTTATTCAAAAAATTATTTAGTACACCAAAACAAAAAGTAACTGAAGAACCTTCTTCTGAATTACAAAACTTGCCACTTGATCAAATTTTTGTAGAAAATTTTATTAAGAACAATGGTAAGTTTTTGTATTGTACTACATTACAAGAAGTAGTGTTGAATTTGAAAAATATTATTCAAGAAAATTATTGGGAAACTATTAATTGTAATGATAATGATTTATTAAAATTAATAAAATCATTAAATATTAAAACCACGAACAAACTATCTAATAAATTTCCAACTTTTTTAAGCTGCGAACATTTAATTGCAGAAAATGGAAGTATTTTATTCTCTTCAAATCAGTTAAAAGAGCATAAAATATCGGATTTATCAGAACATTTTATTGTCTATGCTACCACCAGTCAGTTAGTAAAAACTAAAGGTGAAAGTTTAACAGGAATTAAAACACGCTACAAAGGTAATATACCTAGTAATATTAGTGCTATTAAAAATTACAACCTAAAGAGTAAAGATGATGACTTTATGAATTATGGGAATACTAATTCAAAAAACTTATATTTACTACTTTTTGAAGATTTATAATTTATGGGAAAATTTTTAAAACGTGCACTATCTGGATTTATTTTTGCTAGTGTATTAATATTTTCAATACTATACAGTAAAATTACATTTATATGCCTATTCTTTACTTTAATGATATTGTGCTTATATGAATTTAAAAGAATGATTGCTTTAAAAAGTATATTTCCTTATATAATAGGATGCCTTTTTTTTGTTTTTGGAAATATTTTAAACGTTGAAGATATTCCTTCTAGAATAATTTTTGAATATGTTGGAGTTGCTTTATTTTTAACAATATTTATAACTTTTGCCTCTATTCTTTTTGCAAACAAAGATGAAGTAATTACCCATCTTGGAAAAATATTTTTATCGGTAATTTATATTGTAGTTCCATTTACTTTAATGGTACAAATCCCATTTTTAAACTCTTCATTCAACTATGTTAACACTACTATTTTAGGTGTTTTTATTTTAATTTGGGTAAACGACACCTTTGCGTATTTAGTTGGAAATGCCATCGGAAAACACAAACTATTAGAACGCATTTCACCAAATAAAACCATAGAAGGATTTATAGGAGGAATGGCATTTACCTTTATTACTAGTATTATATTTGTATTAACCAATCAATTTCCTAGTTTAACTCAAATACAATGGGTTGTTATTGCCGGAATTGTTAGTATCTTTGGAGTATTAGGAGATTTAATAGAATCTATGTTTAAAAGACAAGCTGCTGTTAAAGATAGTAGTAACTTTATACCAGGGCACGGTGGATTTTTAGACAGATTTGATAGTGCAATTTTTGCTGCTCCGTTTATTTTTATTTATTTACAACTAGTTCATTAAATTATGTTTCACAAAGAAGGTTATAAAATAATTTTAACTGCAACTATAATAATTGGAGTTGGAATAATACTTATTGAAAATTTAGTAAGTTTAAATTGGTTAAATAAACTTTTAGCTCTAGTACTACTTTTATTTTATGTAATAATTTTACAGTTTTTTAGAAACCCAAAAAGAAACACCACTTTAAATCAAAATGCAATTATAGCTCCTGTTGATGGAAAAGTAGTAGTAATTGAAGAAGTATTTGAAAAAGAATATTTTAAAGATAAACGAATTCAAGTATCCATATTTATGTCGCCTTTAAATGTTCACGTAACAAGGTTCCCTTTAAGTGGTATTGTAAAATTTAGTAAATATCACCCAGGTAAATTTTTAGTTGCTTGGCATCCTAAATCTTCTGAAGAAAACGAAAGAACTACAGTTGTTGTCAACAATAAAGTTTATGGAGATGTGTTATATAGACAAATAGCTGGTGCTTTAGCAAGAAGAATTGTAAATTATGCCAAACCTTCTATGGAAGTTGTACAAGGAGAAGATGCTGGATTTATTAAATTTGGATCTAGAGTAGATGTTTTCTTACCTTTAAACACTAAAATAAAGGTAAACTTAAACGATAAAGTAAAAGGTGGAATACAAACAATTGCCGAAATATAGTACCTGAAGCTTAATATAATGGACGAAAATTTAAATAAAAAGTTTGAAGAGGCTTACCGTAAAGCGTCAAATACAGATATTAAATTGCCTCCAGATATAATGCTTCAATTTTATGCGTATTATAAACAAGCTACCAAAGGTAATAATTATGAAAATCCATCTGGAAATATACAATTAAGAAATGCATTTAAACTAAATGCTTGGTTTCAATTAAGTCATCTGACTGCTACTGAAGCTAAAAAGGAATATATTAAACTTGTAAATAAATTTTTAAAATGATGAAAACTAATTATTTAAACATCCTATTGATTTTAACTCTTACAATAGTTACTTCATGTAAAAATACTGAAAAAAAAGAAAAAATTAACACCGAAGATAAAGGTTACACCGTAGATGAAAAAACTACAACTATAAATTGGATAGCTTACAAAACCAATGATAAAATACCTGTAAAAGGACAATTTACGCAGTTTGAATTAGAGAACTCTTCTAAATCTAAAACAGCTTTAGAAGCTCTTAATAATTTAAAATTTAACATTCCAGTAAGTAGTCTATTTACAAATGATACTATTAGAGATAACAAACTAAAAAAATTCTTTTTTGGAGTGTTAAAAAATACATCGTTAATTTCTGGAACTATACACACTAACAACGAAACTTCTGGAACAGTTGATATTACAATGAATGGAATTACACAAGCTCTACCAATTACATTTGTTGTTAGCGATCAAATGATTACTTTAGAAGCTGTTATGGATTTAGACAATTGGCAAGCACAAGCTGCAATAGATTCTCTAAATGAAGTTTGTAAAGAATTACACACTGGAAGTGATGGAGTTTCTAAAACTTGGAGCGAAGTTAAAATAGAAGTTGCAACATATTTAAAATACGAATAAACCATAATAAGACACTTGCATAAAATCTAATGTAAGTTATCTATATTTTTGAGATTAAAATATTAACTAAAAAGGCTGTTTAGAAATTTCTAAACAGCCTTTTTTAATAGTTTATAACTAAGAGATTATCTTTTAAATCTCAATAGTTTTCAAATAGTTTAACTTAACTTTCCAAACATCTAATTTTTCTTTATAAACATCTATTTGTTTACGTACATTCTTAACTAAAGGATTATCTTCTGTTACGTTAGAAATAAAACCAATATTGTTTTCTAGTTGTTGAATTTCACGTATTGTTTCATCTATTTTCTTTCTTATAAATAACTGTTCAGAATCTAATTTTCTATAGTTTTTTTGTTCTATATAACTATTTACTAAATTTTTAAATTTAATCATTTCAATATCTTGCTTCTCAATATCGCTATTATTGTCTACAACTTTATCTAATAATTTATTAAATTTAACCTCTATATGTCTCATTTCATAAGGTACTCTACCTAATTCTCGCCATTCATTAACATATTCATTTATTGTATCTATAGAAATATTTTCTGCACTTCCTACTGCTTCTTTAATAGAAGTTAAAAGTTCTTTCTTTTTATTTAAAACCTCTATTTGCTCTTTATTTCCAATATCTTGATTTTTATGAAGTCTATCAAAATAATGGTTACAAGCTTCTTTAAATTCTTTCCAAAGTTTATCAGAATATTTTCTTGGAACATGTCCAATTTTTTTCCAATCAGACTGAATTTTTTTCATCACCTCAGTAGTTGAATCCCAGTCTTCACTATCCTTTAATGAAACAGCTTTTTCAATTAAAGCTTTTTTCAAATTTAAATTCTCTAAATGTTCTTTTTTTACATTTTTAAAGAACTTGTTTTTCTCTAAATTAAATTTACGAGTAGCATCTTTAAATTTAGCCCAAATTTGATCGCTTTTTGCTCTAGGAACTTGACCAATACTGAAAAACTTATTACGTAATGCTTCAATTTCTTTAATGCTTTTTTGCCAATCTGATCTAGATTTATTTTGTGTAATATCAATTGCTTCAATTGCTGAAATCACTTCTAATTTCTTGTCAATATTACCTTCAAATTTAGATTTCATATCCTTGAAAAATTCATGACGATTGTCATGTATTTTTTTGGTAATTTCGCTAAAACGTTCCCAAACCTCTTCTCTTTTATCTCTTTCTACAGGACCTACATCTTCTTTCCAAAGTTTATGCAATACTTGTAATTCTTTAAAAGCTGCATTTACATCTTTTAATTTCAATAATGCTTCTGCTCTATCAATAAGTTTCAGTTTTTCATCTAAATTATGTTTAAAATCTAAATCTCTTAAATCATTACTTAGGTGTAATAAATCGTAAAAACGTTCTACATGGTGTTGGTAAGTTCTCCAAGTATCATTATATTTTGCTCTTGGAATTGGGCCTATAGCTTCCCATTTAGCTTGAATATCTTTAAACATTTTATACATAGTAGCACCTTCGGCGTTATCTATTAAATGTTTTAAATTTTCAATTAATTCTAACTTTTGTTCTAGATTAGTATTTAATGTAGCTTCTTGTTCCGCATAAAACTTATTTCTTTTAATCTTAAAATCATAAAGAATACTGTTGTATACAGATTTTATTGGATTGTTATATTGAAAATCAATACTATCACCGCCTTCAGCTAAAAATTTCTCTTTTTCTGCTTTTAAAAGTTTTCCAAACTTAAGGTTAAAAATACTTTTAATTTTATTAACATTACTATTAATGCTTTGAACCTGACCTTCTTTAACAAGTTTTCCTAATTCATCTACTAAAGCTTCTAAACTTAAGCTTTCGTAGTTTTCCATTTCAATTTCTTGATGCTGACTTTCTTCAGCACTTTCAGCAATTTTACTTTCAATTTCATCTATTGCTTTATTTGAAATGCTGTTGTTTTTAATTTCAGGTGTTGGTACTGCTTCTTCAGGTTTAGCTCCAACATCAGTAACTTTTTCCACTTCAGAATCTTTAACTGCTACTTCTTTTTGAGCTACGTCATCTGTTTTTATTTCTGAATTAACTTCAGGTGCAGTTTCAATTTTAGAATCTTTAGGTTGTTCTGTTAAATTATTTTCTTGTACTGGTAATTTTTCTTCTTGGTCTAACATATTATAATGTTTAAGGTTCAATAATTACACTCTTTAATAATTTTAAATTTTAGTGTATAAAAGAGTATTTAATATTAGATTCAAAGATACTATAAAAGTTGCGTTAAACTTTCGAAAATTTACTATAAATTCCAGATCTCCCAAGATTTTTCAGCCTGAAGTTCAAGCATTTCATAACCATTTTTAATTATTGCCCCTTTACTTTTACCTTCTAACAAAAATTTACTTTCTGTTGGGTTATAAATTAGATCAAATAATAAATGTTTGTCTGAAATATATTGGTATGGTATTTTAGGTGCTTCTTCTGTATTTGGGTATGTTCCTATTGGTGTACAATTAATAATTACGGTATATTCTTCTATTATTTGCTGATTTAAAACTGAATACAAATAGTTGTCATCATTCAATCTTCTAGAAACAAATTTATATTCAATATTTAATTTTTTTAAAGCATAAGCTATAGCTTTTGATGCTCCTCCAGTTCCTAAAATTAATGCTTTTTTATGATGCGGCTGTAATAATGGTTTTATTGAATTTAAAAACCCATAATAATCTGTATTATATCCAACTAACTTATTATCATTAGTGATTTTTATAGTGTTTACGGCTCCTATTTCTTTAGCATCTGCATCAATTTCATTTAAATACCGCATTACAGATTCTTTATACGGAATTGTAACATTTATACCTCCGTACTCATGTTCTTTATGGTATAAAAGATATGGAAATTCTTCAATCTCAGGGATATCCAAATTACTGTAATTTAAGGTATCTAAGCCTAATTTTTTAAATTTTTCAGAAAAATATTTTCTTGAAAAAGAATAGGAAATATCTTTTCCTAATAAACCAAATTTTGTACGATTATTCATCAATATATTCTTTACGTTCTGCTCCATATTTATCAATAAGTAAAATAATTGCTGCCCCTACTGCTATAAAAAAGATAGCGATCCAAGTTTCTTTATTTGAAAAGTCTGGAAAATACCTTTCAAAATTCTCAATTATTTTATTTCCATTTACATCTAACAAATTTACACCATTTTCTACCTTATATACTTCTTTTTTCCAAGGCCAAACAATTCCTAAAGAACCTGCTATAAAACCAATAATTACGGCTGTTACAATTTGATACCAACGCTTTAATACAAATCCTAAAATATGAGAGATTACAACCAAACCAAACACAGATCCCGCTGTAAAAGTTGCAACAATTTCTAGGTAATGTATTCTCTCTTCACTATCCATAAAACTAAAATCGCCTATAAAAACTTCTGTTAAAGTTTTAAATAAAACAGCCACAGAGTCTACAAGTAACAATACATAATTTCCCATTAGAATAAGTATAAAAGAACCCGACAAACCTGGAAGTGTCATTCCAGATACTCCAATTATTCCACACATAAAAACAAACCAAAGGTTGTCGTTTTCTTTAGCAGGACTCATAAAACTAATAGCAATTCCTAATGATACACCTACAATTACAGATATGATATTTTTTGTGTTCCAATTTTCAAAATCTTTAGAAATATAATAGATAGATCCTAATATCATTCCAAAAAAAGCACTCCAAACATACAGTTCATAATGCTTTAACAAATAATCTAAGCCTAATGAAATTGTAAAGTAACTAAACATACTTCCTCCAAAAACCAATAATAAAAAAGTAGCATTTGTATATTTATAAAAACTCTTAAACCTTCCATTTATAAGTAGTAATAGTGCTTTATAATTTATTTTTCTGAAGGAATAAATCATCTCTTCATAAAAACCTAAAACAAAAGAAACTGTACCACCAGAAACACCGGGAACTTTATTAGCTGCACCCATTGCTAATCCTTTTAAAAAAAGGAAAAATTTATCTAGTAAATTACGTTCTTTAGCCATAAATTAATGTGATTTCGACAATTTTGCTACCTTCTCTAATATAAGAATTACTACAAAACCTACAAATGCCAATAGTATTGCCATTGTTAATTGGGCATCACCTTCAAAAGAAAGTGGAGAGATACTTTGCTCGTTAAAAGGCACTTTTATTCCGTGTGAATTTGTACGCCATGTAAGTGTTTCTTTCCATGGCCAAATTTTATTTAAAGAGCCTAAAATAAAACCCGTTAATACTGCTAACGTTAAATTTTTGTAATTATTGAACAACCATTTTAATACTTTAGAAAAAGTTAACAGCCCAACTACTCCTCCAGATATTACAATTGCTAATAATTTAAAATCTCTATCGTGTATAGCATCTAAAACTGGTTTATATGCTCCTAATAAAACTAGAATAAATGAACCCGAAATACCAGGTAATATCATAGCACAAATAGCCAAAGCACCAGCTATAAATAAAAATAATGGTGATGAATTTTCAGAAACTAATGGTTGTAATGTAGTTATATAATAAGCAACTAACGCCCCTACTATAAAGAGTATTACTGACAATACAGTCCATTTAGTAATTTGCTTTCCAATAAATAAAATACTTGCTAAAACCAATCCAAAAAAGAAAGACCAAACTAGTATCGGTTTATTTTCTAACAACCAAGAAATTAATTTAGCTAACGAAAGGATGCTTATAAAAATTCCGATTAAGAGTGCTACTAAAAAATTACCGTTTATTGTGTCCCAAAAAACTCTAAACCCTTTGTCTTTTAATAATTTTATTGTTGAAAATTTAATAGAACTTATAGAGGTAAGCAATTCTTCATAAATACCTGAAATAAAAGCAATTGTTCCTCCAGACACGCCAGGAACTACATCTGCTGCTCCCATTGCCATACCTTTAAGTGTGATTATAAAATAATGAATTAGTTTTCTTTGTTGCATTTGTTTTTTGTTAAAACACAAATGTAATATTTTATAATGAAGTATTTTTGAAATTGCTAATGATATCTAACACCCCTTGGCTTTTAAATATCTCAGGAAATAAATCTTTTATTTCTTTATGATATTCAAAATCTATTTCTAATGCTTTTATTAAATGTTTTTTCCCTTTAGAAAAATCTTTAAACTTAAAATAAATACAACTAATTCTATATTCTATCTCCGCAAAATCTTTAAATACTTTTGAAGCTTTTTTTAAATTAATCAATGCATCTTTATAATCACCTAAATACCAAAGTACATCACTTAAGCCTATCCATATTGCAATATCAAAATCTTGTAACAAGATACAATTTTGAAAGGCTCTTACCGCTTCTTCAAAAAAGTTTAATTTTAGATTAATTTCAGCATATTTTCTCCAATATAAGCTGTTTTTCTCATCAATTTCAATCGCTTTATTTATATAAAAAAGTGCTTTGTAATAATTTTTATTTAAAATACTTAACTCAGTAATTGCTAACCATCCTTTATCTAATAAGGGATCTTCGTGTACTGCTTTTTTATAAAATTGAATTGCTAAAGCAGATTTATCAAGTTTTTTATAACATTCTCCAATTCTTAAATACACAAAAGATGTAGGATCATCTAAATCTATAGTGATTTTATAATTTTCAATTGCCTCTTCATATTTTTTTAATTGTTCTAATGTTTTGGCTTTTTCTAAATATGCTCCAACAAAAGTTTCGTCAATCAAAACTGCATAATCGAAAGCTCTCAAAGCTTCATTGTAATTTTCTAAAATAAAATATTGCCTTCCTAATTGGTGCCAAGCTACTTCACTGTATGGATCTTTATCTATATATTCATTTAAATAATCAACGGCTTCTGTATGTTGCCCTTGCATATCAAAACAATAAATTACATTATAGAGTGAAGAATAATCGTCAAAATCTACAGTTAAACATTTTGCAAAACTCAATCTAGCTTCATCAAAATTATCTAAAAATAAATATTCCATACCAATCATAGCTAAAATATCTGCTTCATCATCGGTATACAATAACGCTTTTTTTAAAAAATCTATAGCTTTTAGATGTTTGTCATTTTTAGAAAAAATACTTGCTTGCTGCACATATATTTCTTCGTTTGTAGGTTCTATTGCTTGTAATTCTTTTAATAACGTTGATGCTTTTTCAAATTCTCCATCAAAAATCATTAATTCAGCTTTTAATAATTTTAGCAAAATAGAATTAGGATGTTGATGCAAACCTAATTTAATTGCTTTTTTGGCTAAAGAAATTTTACCAGAGTCGATATAATAATGTATAATTTCTTCAAACTCAACAGAATCAAAGAAATAAACACTATTAGTTTTTAGCATTGATTCAAACTTAGTTAATGGCAAATTATTTTCTTTTGGAGTTAAAGACATATATATAAAATATAATTAAATACTACAGAAATAAAAGTACAAGAACAAATTCATAATTTAAAACTAAGTTCTAAATGTTTTTAACAAATTAATTAACAAAATGCTTTATATTTGTATTCCAAACAATGTTTGGTATTGCAATGGGCAAAAAAATTCTACTTAACTCTAAAGAAATTCACATTATTTTACATCGATTGGCATGTCAGTTAATCGAAAATCATAATAATTTTGAAAATACTGTTCTTATAGGTATTCAGCCAAGAGGTGTTTATTTAGCTGAAAGATTAGTTTCAATTTTAAAAGAAGATTATGCTATTTCTAATGTAAAATTAGGAAAATTGGATATTACTTTTTACAGAGATGATTTTAGAAGACGTGGTGAACCTATTGAAGCTAATAAAACCAACATTAACTTTATTGTTGAAAATAAAAATGTTGTTTTTATTGATGATGTTTTATTTTCTGGCAGAAGTATTAGAGCTGCATTAACCGCAATACAATCATTTGGAAGACCAACTGATATTGAATTGTTGGTATTAATAGACAGACGATTTAGTAGACATCTACCTATTCAACCAAACTATAGAGGACGGCAAGTAGATGTTATTAATGAGGAAAAAGTTACCGTAAATTGGAAAGAAAAAGACGGTAAAGATGCCGTTTATATTATAAATAATTAATTACATGAGTCAGTTAAGCGTACAGCATCTTTTAGGTATAAAGCATTTAAAAAGAAGTGATATTGATTTAATTTTTGAAACTGCAGATCATTTCAAAGAAGTAATTAATCGCCCTATAAAAAAGGTTCCATCGTTAAGAGATATTACCATTGCAAATTTATTTTTTGAAAACAGTACTAGAACAAAACTTTCGTTTGAATTAGCTGAAAAACGTTTATCTGCTGATGTTATCAACTTTTCAGCAAACCAATCTTCAGTAAAAAAAGGAGAAACCTTAATAGATACTGCAAATAATATTTTATCAATGAAAGTTGATTTAATTGTAATGCGACATTCTCATGTTGGTGCCTGTGATTTTTTATCAAAACACGTGGATGCTAAAATTGTAAATGCTGGAGATGGCACACATGAACATCCAACACAAGCATTGCTAGATTCTTATTCAATTAGAGAAAAACTAGGAAGTGTAACTGGAAAAAAAGTAGTAATTATTGGCGATATTTTACACTCAAGAGTAGCATTATCAAATATTTACGCTTTAAAATTACAAGGTGCAGAAATAAAAGTATGTGGTCCAAAAACACTCATTCCTAAATATATTGAAAGCTTAGGTGTTGGTGTAGAATGTGATATTAAAAAAGCCCTAGAATGGTGTGATGTAGCCAATGTTTTAAGAGTTCAAAACGAACGCATGGCTATTAATTATTTTCCATCAACTAGAGAATATGCACAACTATTTGGAATAAATAAACAACTTTTAGACACACTTAACAAAAAAATTGTTATTATGCACCCTGGACCAATAAATAGAGGTGTTGAAATTACAAGTGATGTTGCAGATTCAGGACAATCCATAATTTTAAATCAAGTTGAAAATGGTGTTGCAATTAGAATGGCTGTAATCTATTTATTGGCGCAACAAATTGAAAGACACAAACAATAAACGGACATATTTTTACGCTATTTACTCCGCAAAATAACCAATAGCCAATAAATCATGTGACCGTAAAAAATAGTTTAAAACACATGGAAATAACTAAAACTGAAAATTACACTATACTAAAACCAATAGATTCTTCTTTAAAAAAATTCCTTAAAAATTTAGAAGACAATCTGTTAGAATTTAAAAACCAGCACTTAATTCTAGATTTTTCAGAAAAAATTAACACTAATATTAAAGAATTATTGCTATTTTTGAATATAAATAATCAACATCGAGAAAACGGCACAAGTTTTGTTATTATTATTGATGGTATTGAAATAGATGAAATCCCTGACGAAATGAATATCGTTCCTACTTTTACAGAAGCGATAGATATTTTAGAAATGGATGCAATTGAACGAGATTTAGGATTTTAAAAACAATAGGCTTATTGATGAAAAAATTACTTTTAATAACATTTTTATTGATTATTACTTTTTCTTATGCTCAAGAAAAGGATACTCGTGTTGTTATTAAAAATAATGAACCTATTACTACTACGCTTTTATCCTTATCGGCATCTCCAAATCCATTAACCATTAGAACCCGTATTAACTTTACTTCTACTAAAAATCAATCTGTAGAGTTTACAGTTAAAAATCTAGTAGGTAAAACCGTTTACTTAAAAAAGATTAATGCAAAAAAAGGATTGAATTCATTCCAATTTAATAAAAATGATTTAAACAACGGGATGTACATTTATTCATTACAATCCGATTCAGAAATCATATCAAAAAGATTAATTATTCGATGAGTTTAAAACTCACTATTTTGGGTTGTCATTCTGCAACACCTCGTGTAAATGCACACCCAACAGCTCAATATTTAGAAATTAAAAATCATAACTTTTTAATTGACTGTGGAGAAGGTACACAGGTTCAATTACGTAAATACGGTGTTAAATTTTCAAAAATTAAACACATATTTATTTCACATTTACACGGTGATCATTTTTTTGGACTAGTAGGATTAATTTCAACATTTAGACTCTTAAATAGAGAAACCGAATTACATATTTATGGACCTAAAGGCATAAAAGAAATTATAACTTTACAACTAAAAATTTCAAATTCTTGGACGCATTACCCTTTACATTTTCATGAATTAACAAATACAGCTAGTGAATTAATTTTTGAAGACGATAAAGTAGAAGTTCATACAATTCCTTTAAACCATAGAATTTATACAAATGGATTTTTATTTAAAGAAAAATTAGGAGAACGTAAGTTAAATATAACAGCCATTACTAATTACAAAGAAATTGAAATTTGCGATTTTCAAAATTTAAAAAATGGAAGAGATTTTAAATTAAAAAATGGTACTATTTTAAAAAACGAAGATTTAACATTAGATCCTACACCTCCTAAAAGTTATGCTTTTTGTAGTGATACTACTTACCTTCCAGCAATAATTCCTATAATAAAAAATGCCAATTGCTTATATCACGAGTCTACTTTTTTAAAAGATAAAGAAAATCTGGCATTAACCACAAAACATTCAACTGCCGAACAAGCTGCTAAAATAGCACTACAAGCCAATGTACAACAACTTATTATTGGTCATTATAGTGGTAGGTATAAAAATATTGAAGTTTTTAAAACAGAAGCACAAGAAATTTTCAATAATACACATTTAGCTGAAGCTGGAAAAGTTTTTGAAATTAACTAAAGTTCTTAATTTAGCCTTATTTATTACTTTTAATTTTACAGAATGAATAACGAACCTATAGCAGTTCTTGTTAATAATAACATTGACAAAAAAACTTTTGTTTCAACAATTTTATCTAAAAACAATTCAGGCACATTACAGAAATACAATAACTTAAAAGGGATTTTATTTTCTGACATAGCTATAAAAAATTACATTGAAGAAGAATATAGATATGATATTATTAAAGTAGCAAAAAACTATAACAGAAAATTAAGTGAATTTTCTTCAGGTGAACGAAGAAAAATATTTTTAAAATACTGCTTAAATCAAAAACCTGATTATATAATATTTGATAGTATTTTCGATCATTTAGACAGCAACTCTCAATTAGAATTAACCAATACTATTAAACAAATTTCCAAAAAATTTCAAATAATACAATTGGTTAATAGAACTAGTGATATTCTTAATTTTATCAAACACAAATATCAAATAAAAGACAATACTTTTAATTTACATAGCCTTAAAAATACACATACTTCTTATTACTCTAATTTCAAAAATGAAATTCCAACAGCATTAAAAGAAATTAACTATACAGGAAATACTCTTGTAAAATTCAGCAATGTTTGCGTAAGTTACAATAATAGACCTATTGTAAAAAATATAAATTGGACGGTAAAAAAAGGTGAATTTTGGCAATTAGTTGGACCAAATGGTTCTGGAAAAAGTACTTTATTATCATTAATTACTGGAGAAAACCCAAAAGCATACGGACAAGATATTCATATTTTTGGGCAAAAAAAAGGTAGTGGGGAAAGTATTTGGGACTTAAAAAAACGAATTGGCTATTTTTCTACAACAATAACCGAGCTTTTCAGCTGTAATCAAACTTTAGAACACATAATATTATCTGGATATTTTGATTCTGTTGGACTTTATAAAAAGCCGCAAAAAATGCAATTAGATGCAGTAGAACAATGGCTTAAAATAATTAATTTATCAACTTATAAAAACACACCGTTTTTAAAACTTTCATCTGGACAACAAAGAATTGCTTTAATTATACGCGCACTAATTAAACAACCTCCACTTTTAATTTTAGATGAACCTTTAGAAGGTTTAGATGATGAAAACACAACTTTAGTAACACAACTAATTAACTTACTTATTGATAAAACAGAAATTACAATTTTATATGTTTCACATAGAACTGAACAAAGATTACTACCTACAACCATTTTTCAACTTACCCCAAGTCAAAGTGGATCTTTAGGTAAAATCATTAAAAATAATATTGTTTCAAAAAGTTAATAGGCACCAATACTTAATAAAACTAAAGTACAAGCTTTTTCAAATTGAATACTATTTGCTGTTAATATTTTTTCAAATTCTAAATTTTCAGCTCCAGGATTAAAAATTACACGTTCAGGTTTCAACCGCACAACATAATCATAATAATTTTCTTGATTTTTTGCGTTTAGATACAATGTAACAGTATGTATATTTTCTAATAACTCTTTAGAATTAAAAATTTCAACACCTAATATTTCTCCTTGTTTATTTCCAATAGCAGATACTTCAACTCCCTTTTCTAACAATAACTTTACGGCTTTATTAGAATATCTATTTGGATTTATTGAAGCTCCAATTACCAGTGTTTTATTATACATCAATAAAATTATTTAACATTATATTAACTTTTCAATAGTAACAGTTTAAAGTAATCAAGCGTCTTTATAATATAATTCTACGGTGAAATTATAAAATATAAGGGTATAAGTAATTGTTTGAATTAATTAACTTTCCCCTAATAAAAAGCCTCTAAACTTGCATTCTGAGGCTTTTTTTATTTTTTACTACCAACGTATAATAACACTACCCCAAGTAAATCCACTTCCAAATGCTGCTAAAACAACAAGATCATTGTCTTTAATTTTTCCCTGTTCCCAAGCTTCCGTTAAAGCTATAATTACAGATGCAGCAGTTGTATTCCCATATTTTTGAATATTGCTATGAACTTTATCGTCAGATAATTTAAATTTCTTTTGAATAAATTGTGTGATACGCAGGTTTGCCTGATGCGGAATTAACATATCAATATCTGTAGCTTCTAAATTATTTGTTTTTAATCCTTCAAAAATAGCTTCAGAAAAACGAACAACTGCATGTTTAAAAACAAAAGTACCATTCATATATGGATAGTAAGACACATCATTTTCATCATTCTCTTCTAAAAGCTGTGGCACCCAATGCTTAATACTTGGCGCCAAAACAGTTAATTCTTCTGCATGCTTTCCTTCAGAATGTAAATGAGACGATAAAATACCTTTTGTATTATCTTCAGTTCTTGACAACACTGCTGCACCAGCACCATCACCAAAAATTACAGAAACACCTCTTCCTCTTGTTGTTTTATCTAAACCACCTGAGTGAAATTCTGAACCAACAACTAAAACATTTTTATACATTCCTGTTTTAATAAATTGATCTGCAACAGACATTGCATAAATAAACCCAGAACATTGGTTTCTTATATCTACCGCTCCAACAGTTCGCATTCCTAACATTTCCTGAATTTGAACACCACAACCAGGAAAATAATAATCTGGACTTAAAGTAGCAAAAACAATAAAATCAATATCCTCTGACGTTAAACCAGCTCTTTCTATCGCAATTCGAGATGCTTTTGCTCCCATTACAGCCGATGTATCTTCACTCCCTTCTTTTATCCACCTACGTTCTTTTATACCTGTTCTTTCCTGAATCCAAGCATCATTTGTATCCATCATTTTGGATAAATCATCATTTGTAACAATAGTATCAGGTACATAATATCCAAGTCCTGTTATTTTAGAATTATACATATTTTTATATTTGGTTATAGTATTTTGAAACTCTGTAAAACAGTAATTATTTTACAGCTACTACAATAATAATTAAATAAATACTAAAAATAAACAGATTTCTTAGAATTTTTCAAAAAAAAGCAATAAATATTTCATATTTAAAAAAACTTATTTTTAGACAAAAATTTAACCATATAATTTAATACTACCTTTTAACATTTTATTAATAAGGTTATTAGTCTTGTTTTATTAGATTTAACAATAATCAGTTTAAACAATTTTAGTATGAAAAAAATATTTTTTACAGTAGCTATGGCTATGCTTTGCGGACCCTTTATGTTTGCACAAGAAGCGCTAACCTATCAAAAACCTCCTCAAGAAATCTTAGAACTTGCAGAGGCACCACTAGCACCAACAATGAGAATGGATGAAAAAGGTGAAAATTTTGTCTTTTTATACCGGTCTAACTTCAAAAATATTGAAGAACTTTCCGAAACAGAAATGCGACTTGCTGGACTTAGAATTAATCCTAAAACCAACATAAATAGTAGACAGCGCTATTATACCAATATTAAAGTACGTGTTGGAAAAAACTCCAAAGAAGAAAATGTTAGTGGCTTACCTAATAACGGACGCTACTCTTACTTTTCGTGGTCTCCTAATCAAAAAAAGATGGCCTTTACAAATACCGTAAATACTGGTGTGGAACTTTGGATATTAGATATTGAAGCCAAAACTGCAAAAAAAATAACCGAAGCCAACTTAAATGCAAATACAGGCATGCCATTTTCTTGGTTTAAAGACAGTAATTCAATACTAATAAAAACTATTTCAAAAGAAAAACAAGCATTAATTGATACTAAAACTGCTGTTCCAACTGGACCTACAATATCAATTAGTGAACAAGGTGTAAAAGCTCAAAATAGAACCTATCAAGACCTTTTAAAAAATAAAAGTGACGAACACAATTTTGAACAGCTTGCATTGGCAGAACTGTATAAAATAGATTTAAATGGTAACAAAACGCTTTGGAAAAAAAGCGATATGTACAGTGGTATCTCTTTCTCTCCAGACGGAAATTATATTTTAATTAACACCATAGAAAAACCTTTTTCATATTTAGTACCTTACCGTAGATTCCCTTCAAAAACAACAATTTATAATGCCGATGGAACGCTGGTAAAAACAATATTAGAAATCCCTTTAATTGAAGACTTGCCAAAAGGGTTTATGGCTGTTAGAACAGGAATAAGAAACCTTAGTTGGAGAGCCGATAAACCTGCTACACTTTATTGGTGCGAAGCTTTAGATGAAGGTGATCCTGCTAAAGAAGTTGCTTTTAGAGATGAAGTTTTTGAATTAAATGCACCTTTTAATGGTAAAGCTAATTCAATATTAAAAACAATTGGTAGATTTTCTGGTATAGATTGGGGTAATAACACAACTGCAATTGCATATGATTATTGGTGGAATACTCGAAATACAAAAACCTATATTTTTAATCCATCTAATAATAACATTGAACCTAAATTAATTTCAGATAGAAATTATCAAGATCAGTACAGCGATCCTGGAAGTTTTGTTACAAAAAGAAATGAATTTGGCAGGTATACACTTTCATTAAATAAAGGAAATGCCTATTTGATTGGAGATGGTTACAGCGAAGCTGGAAAGTTCCCGTTTGTTGATGAACTAAGTTTAAAAAACTTAAAAACTAAAAGGCTATACCAATCTAAATTAACCGATAAAGTTGAAGGTATTTTAGATATTTTAGATATTAGAAAAGGTGAAATTATTGTTCGTATAGAATCTAAAAACGAATACCCTAATTATTACATCAGAAATATTAAAAAAAGGTCGAAACCAATTGCTTTAACAACTTTTGAAAATCCTTTTAAAAGCATACAAAATGTGCATAAAGAAGTTATTAAATACAAAAGAGATGACGGCATAGAACTATCGGGAGTTTTATATTTACCTACAAACTATCAAGAAGGTAAAAAATACCCAATGGTAATGTGGGCTTATCCAAGAGAATATAAAGATAAGAGTAGTGCAGGACAAAGTACTTCAAATTCAAATGAATTTACATATCCTTATTATGGTTCTATGGTGTATTGGGTAACTAGAGGTTATGTGGTTTTAGATGATGCTTCGTTCCCAATAGTTGGTGAAGGAGATGAAGAGCCTAACGATACATTTATTAAACAGTTAGTAGCCAATGGAAAAGCTGCAATTGATGCCGTTGATAAATTAGGGTATATTGATAGAAATAAAGTTGCTGTTGGAGGACACTCTTACGGTGCTTTTATGACTGCTAATTTATTAGCACATTCTAATTTATTTGCCGCTGGAATTGCCAGAAGTGGTGCATACAACAGAACTTTAACTCCTTTTGGATTTCAAAGTGAAGAACGTAATTATTGGGAAGCTCCAGAAATTTATTACCAAATGTCTCCTTTTATGCATGCAGACACTATGAAAACTCCGTTATTATTAATCCACGGAGAAGCAGATAATAATTCTGGAACATATCCATTACAAAGTGAACGCTATTTTAATGCTTTAAAAGGATTAGGTGCTCCAGTTCGTTTAGTAATGCTTCCAAAAGAAAGTCATGGATATAGCGCTAAAGAATCGGTATTACATATGCTTTGGGAACAAGACCAATGGTTAGAAAAATATGTAAAAAATAGAGTTATGGAATAATATTAAATTTTAATTATTAATTGAAAGCTGTATGAAAATTAAATTTTCATACAGCTTTTTAATATAGTTCCATTACCTCTTCAAGAGACTTACGTTTATTATCTGGCACAAATACGTTTTCCGCCTGATAACCTACTGGCAACACTAAAAAAGCACGTTCATTATCTGGACGCTTTAATATTTTTTCTAAAAAACGCATAGGACTTGGAGTATGAGTTAATGTTACCAAACCCGCATTATGTATTGCCGAAATTAATAAGCCACAAGCCAAACCAACAGACTCGTTTACATAATAATTTTGTTCTTTATTACCATTCAAATCATATTCATAAGAGTGCTTAAACACAATTATTAAATAAGGTGCAGTTTCTAAAAAAGGCTTATTTGCATCAGTCCCTAAATGTTTTAAATCTTTCAACCATTCATCATTCATTCTTTCACTATAACTTTTGCGCTCTTCGGCTTCAGCAGCTAATCTAATTTCTTTTTTAATTTCAGCGCTTTTTACAACACAAAAAGTCCAAGGTTGTTTATTTGCTCCAGAAGGTGCTGTAGATGCAGTTTTAATTATATTTTCAATTACTTCTAAGGGCACATTTTTATCCGAAAAATCACGAACTGATCTTCTTTTATTAGACGATTCAAAATATTCTTTAGATTTTTTCAACATTTCTTCTTCAGAAAAAACTGCTTGTTTATAGCTATAATGCTTGTAACCATTTATTAAAATAAAATCATCCATACGTAAATTGTTATTTTGCCATAAAAATAAGTAATTATTACAAATTAAAGTTTTTTCATCTTTTAAACTTTTCTACTAATTCCCTTTAAAAAATATACTTAAAAAGTCTATATGTAAAACCTAGCCAATATTAACCTTAAATTAATAAAATCACTTGTTTTAAATTATGATTTAAACTTAGAAAAGTGCCAGTTTGTCACCCTAACTAGTTTGGTATTTTTTTTGACCAATACAATGTTATAAAAATTAAATTTAATAAAATAAAAAAATATGGCAACTGGAAATATTAATGTAACTGCGGAGAACATTTTTCCTATTATTAAAAAATTCTTGTACTCGGATCACGAAATATTTTTACGTGAATTAATCTCAAACGCAACGGATGCGACTTTAAAATTAAAACACTTATCTACTTTAGGTGAAGTTAAAGGAGATATTGGAAATCCAATGCTTGAGATAAAAGTTGATAAAGAAAAAAAGGAAATTAGAATTATTGACCAAGGAATTGGAATGACAGGTGAAGAAGTTGAAAAATACATTAACCAAGTCGCTTTTTCTGGAGCAGAAGAATTTGTTGAAAAATACAAAGACAAAGTTGAAGATTCTGGTATTATTGGTCATTTTGGTTTAGGTTTCTACTCTTCTTTTATGGTAGCTGAAAGAGTTGAAATATTTACTAAATCTTTTGTCGAAGGTTCAAAAGCTGTACGTTGGGAATGTGACGGAAGTCCAAAATACACCTTAGAAGAAACAGATAAAACAGATAGAGGAACAGAAATTGTACTTCATATAGACGAAGAATCTTTAGATTTTTTAGAAGAAAGTAAAATAAACGAACTTTTAAATAAGTACAATAAGTTTATGCCAATTCCAATTAAATTTGGAACACGTGAAGAAAATTTACCTCTTCCAGAAGATGCAGATAAAGATGCAAAACCAGAAACAATTACAGTAGATAATATTGTAAACAACCCTACTCCTGCTTGGACAAAAAGTCCTAGTGATTTAACCGATGAAGATTATAAAGCTTTCTATAGAGAATTGTATCCAATGCAATTTGAAGAACCTTTATTTAACATTCATTTAAATGTAGATTACCCATTTAATTTAACAGGTATTTTATACTTCCCTAAATTAAATAAAAGTGTAGACCCTACAAAAGATAAAATACAACTATACCAAAATCAAGTATTTGTAACTGACAATGTAGAAGGAATTGTTCCTGACTTTTTACAAATGCTACGTGGAGTAATAGATTCTCCAGATATTCCTTTAAACGTATCTCGTTCGTATTTACAAGCAGATGGTGCGGTTAAAAAAATCTCAAGCTATATTACACGTAAAGTTGCAGATAAACTAATTAGTTTATTTAAAAATGATAGAAAAGCTTTTGAAGAAAAATGGGATGATATTAAAGTTATTATTGAATACGGAATGCTTTCTGAAGAAAAATTCTTCGAAAAATCTGACAAATTTGCATTGTATCCAACAGTAGATAAAGAGTACTTTACTTTTGATGAATTAATCGAAAAAATAAAACCTGCACAAACAGATAAAGACGATAAAACTATAATTCTTTATGCTTCAGATGTAAAAGAACAACACAGTTATATAGATGCTGCTAAAGAAAAAGGATACCAAGTACTTTTATTAGACTCACCAATTGTTTCACATTTAATTCAAAAATTAGAAGGAAGCAAAGAAAACATTCAATTTACAAGAGTTGACGGTGACCACATCGACAACTTAATTAAAAAAGACGAAAATGTAATAAGTAAACTTTCTGATGAAGAAAAAGAAACCTTAAAACCTATTATTGAAGGTGCAATTCCTAAAGAAACTTATACTGTACAGTTAGAAGCTATGGATTCTAACGCCAACCCATTTATGATTACGCAACCTGAGTTTATGCGTAGAATGAAAGAAATGCAAGCTACCGGTGGTGGTGGTATGATGGGAATGGGTAATTTTCCAGAAATGTACAATTTAGTTGTAAATACTAATAATGAGTTGGTAAGTGAAATTTTAAATACAAAAACTAAAAAGAAACAAGAACGACTTATTCAACAAGCGTTTGACTTGGCAAGACTTTCTCAAAACCTTTTAAAAGGTGAAGAGCTTACCCAATTTATAAAACGTAGTTTTCAAATGGTGAAGTAAAAACCATTAATAATAAACACTTTAACATAGATTTAATAAATAGCCTCAACTACGGTTGAGGCTATTTTTATTATTTTTGTATACTAAACAGCTAAATTTAGAGTAATTGGCATTTTTTTTGCTATTATGTAATTTAAAATCTAACTATGAAGGTTTCATTAAAAATATTTTTCAGCTTTTTGTTAATAAATACAGTAATTAATACTGCTTTTGCACAAGCCGACACTACAAAAATTAAAAAATTTGATAATGAAATAAATACCACCAGAAGCACCAATCAATTAAAAGCAAAATCCTTCGGTTCTAAAGTAAGTACTAATAATCAATTAGATCTTAATATAAACAAACAGGTAAATACTGCAGCAATTAACAAGCAATTAAACTCTGCTAAACCCAATAATAATTCAAATTTTTTAATGGAAAATTTACCTGAAAATAAAGATATTATTGGAAAAAAATATTTTAAAAATAAAGATGTAACCCATACAAAACTTAACAGCACCTTCAGTTTAGGTACAGTAAAAAGCACCACAAAAAGGGTAAAAGTTGAATGTAGAGACTATAGTTATGTAGATGGAGATAGAATTAGAATTTTTGTAAATGAACAGCTAGTTAGCGATAATATTGGCTTAAAAGGTAACTATTATGTATATTATATAGATTTAGAAGAAGGCTATAACAGAGTTGATTTTCAAGCAATAAACCAAGGTTTATCTGGTCCAAATACTGCTGAATTAAATTTATATGATGCCAACGGAAACCTTATATCTTCTAAAGAATGGGCGCTTGCAACTGGCCAAAATGCTACATTAGGAGTAATTTATCATTAATATATTTATGATTTTAGCTGCTTCAGGAATTATTTTAGACAACAAAAAAATACTATTACTTAAACGTTCGAATTACACAGAAAGATATCCTGGTTTTTGGGGCTGTCCAGGTGGAAGAACTGAAAAAGGTGAAACAGCTGTTCAAAATGTAATTAGAGAAGTTAAAGAAGAATGTAATTTGGATTTTACACCTACAAAAATTATTAAGACAGGTGTTTGGCAGGGCAAAAAATACTATCGTTTTTTAGGAAACTGGACAGGTGAAATAAAAATTCAGGAAGAAGAAGTTGCTGATTATAATTGGTTTTCATTTTCTGAAGCCGCAAACCTAAAACTTTCTTTTGATTATAAAGAAATTATAGAAATACTTCACCAACAAAAATTACTTTAAATAACAAAAACACAATTATTAAAATAGTAGATACGCATATTGTCCCAAAAAGTATAGAAAAAATAAGGTTGCAAGAATATGCTCCAAAAATATTTTATACATACATACCCTCAAATAGCGGTGTTAAAAAAGCTATAAAACAAGGTAGAGTTCTTATTGATGGAGTAATTGCCAAAACTGCAACCTGGGTTAAACCTGATCAAATAATTGAACTTATTGACGACCCTAATAAACAACCTAAAGTTTATAAATTTAATTTAGAGGTTATATTTGAAGATGACCATATTGCAGTTATTAACAAACCGGCTGGAATTACTGTAAGTGGAAATAAATTTAAAACTATTGCAAATGCTTTATCTTATAATTTAAAAAAAAGCCAGCAATTAGATGCATTAACCATTCCTACTCCTGTACATAGATTAGATAACCAAACCTCTGGTATTTTATTAGTAGCAAAAACTAAAACTGCACAAATAGAACTTGGTAAACAATTTAAAAATCAAACAATAAAAAAACAATACAGTGCTATTGTAATTGGTAAAATAATTAAGACTGAAACTATAGACCTCCCTATTGATAATAAACCCTCCATAACTAATTTTGAAGTTGTAAAATCTTTTCACTCGCTAAAATATGATATACTAAGCCTTATAAAAGCATTTCCTAAAACTGGAAGAACACATCAAATTAGAATACATATGGCAAGTATTAACCGCCCAATTTTAGGAGATAAATTATATGGTAATCCAGAAACAATCCATAAAGGGAAAGGCTTATTTTTATGTGCATCTAAAATTATTTTTGAACACCCAAAAACCAGCTTACAAACAACAATTAAAATAAATTTACCACAAAAATTTACTTCAATTATTACAAGAGAAGAAAGACGTTGGAATAACTATAATAGCTAATTGCTAACCGACAGCCTAGACATTACATTTTTAAAAATTACGAAAACAAATCATTTAATACTTTAGCTAGCCTAATACCTGCTACTTGAAGTTGATTTCTAGCCAAACTAAAATAATCATACATATATCTGTAACCTAATTTATCTCCCATTTTAGCAGATTTATAAACTTCACCAGCAAGTTGATGAGTTTCATCTACCCAATCTAAAACAGTTCCTTTTTGTAAATATTTAACCTGTTTTTTCGAAATTTTATCAGCGTTAGCTACTAATTCAGTATAAGACATATTATAACTATCAATCATATCAGAGTCCCAAACTCTATGTAGATTTGTTTCTTTATTAAACCATTTCACTTGCAAATCATTACCTCCTCTATCTTTAACATTTGCAACATGCAATGGCTGATGTAAATCTCCAATTAAATGTACCAGCATTTTTAAATAAAATACTTTATCTTCTTTACTTGATGTATCATCTAAAAGCACCTCCTTACACTTAGTTATCCCTACCATTAAATCTCCTTCAGGATTTTTAAAAGCACCCATATACTTAGCTCCAAAAGGTATATTTATATAATGCCAAGAATTGAATTTATCATAACTACTATCGGATTTAATCTCATCACCAAAAGTTGAAACAAATGCTAAACTTTTACCATTTAACAATTCAGCAATTTTCCGTTTGGTTTTAGCTTTTAAATAACCTTCAGCAATTTTACCAATTGTTCTATGCCCAGTTCCACCCCAATTTGGGTTTATAGCATTTATAGATGAAAAGCTAAATAAAAATACAATTAGAATACAGCTAAAACTTTTAAACTTCATTATTAATATTTTTATCAAATATATAAATAATGTTTGTTATAAACTTGTATAAATTAAAAAAAATAACATATCTTTATAGTATCATTTTAATATCATTTTAAATCTATAACCATGACAAACGAAAAAACCATAAAAGCACCTAACGGCTATTTAATGTTAGCTTTATTATGCATCTTAATTACTGCTTTTATTTTAGGAATTACCCAAGAAAACCCATACTTAATTATTCCTTCAATTATTTTAATTATCGCTATTATTCCTGGATTTATCCTTGTAAACCCAAACACCTCAAAAGTATTATTACTATTTGGAAAATACATTGGAACCATTAAAGAGAATGGCTTTTACTGGGCCAATCCATTATACAAAAAAAGAGGTATTTCATTAAGAGCTAGTAATTTTGATAGCGAACGTGTTAAAGTGAACGACAAGCTAGGAAACCCTATTATGATTAGCACAATTGCTGTTTGGAAAGTAAATGATACTTATAAAGCTGCCTTTGAAGTAGACAATTACGAAAATTTTGTACGTGTACAATCTGATGCTGCTGTTAGAAAATTAGCTAGTTTATATCCATATGACAATTTTGAAGATGATGGTAAAATTGAAGAAATTACCTTAAGAGCAAGCGTAAATGAAGTTAGTCAAGCATTAGAAGAAGAGCTTTCAGAACGTTTAAACATGGCAGGTATTGAAGTTTTAGAAGCTAGAATTGGCTATTTAGCTTATGCGCAAGAAATAGCAAGCGCAATGTTAAAACGCCAACAAGCAACAGCAATTATTGCAGCACGTCATAAAATTGTTGAAGGTGCTGTTAGTATGGTTGAAATGGCTTTAGATAAATTAAATAAAAATAAAGTAGTAGAATTTGATGAAGAAAGAAAAGCAGCTATGGTCAGTAATTTAATGGTGGTACTTTGTTCAGATAAAGACACTACTCCTATTGTAAATACTGGAACTTTAAACCATTAAAACAAGCTCTATAAAAATAGATTTTAAACAATAATTTTAAATTTATTTCTGTATATTAAAAAGCTTAAAAGTCAAAATTAACTTAAACAATGAAAGTCTTTACTGAAAAACAAAAATTTAATCAATCCTTAGTATATATTGGAATCTCAATATGTTTAATTGTTGTTGTTCTCTCTATAATACACGAATGGAAAAAATTTGCAAATGAAAGCCTAGGAGAACAAATTGCCGCCATTATGGGACTTATAATTATATTATTAGTAATAATACTATTTACATTACTTAAACTTGAAACAAAGATTGATGAATATGGTGTTAAATATAAATTTTACCCATTTCATGGTTCTTATAAATATATTTCTTGGTCTTCTATTGCTAAATGCTACATTAGAGAATACAGCCCTATTTCAGAATATGGAGGTTGGGGAATAAAAAGTAGCTTTAAAAAGAAAATAGGAAATGCTTATACCACAAAAGGCTCAATAGGTTTACAGTTAATACTTAAAAACGGAAAAAAAATACTTATTGGAACTCAAAAGAAAGAAGAAT
Organism: Lutibacter sp. A80; assembly: GCF_022429645.1. Lineage (GTDB taxonomy): Bacteria > Bacteroidota > Bacteroidia > Flavobacteriales > Flavobacteriaceae > Lutibacter. Next base: position 3,742,801 of record NZ_CP092480.1, on the reverse strand, counting down.
TAGAACGCGTTTTAACTACATATAAACATAAAATAGAAACTAATGAACTATAAAATAATCACATTTTTAATATTTTTTATTTCTATTTTAACAGTTGCACAGGAGAAAGAATACACTGAAATAGAGCTTAGTATTCCTACAAATTCAGTAACAATAAATGGAACTTTACTAACGCCTAATTCATCAGAGAAAAATCCTTTAGTTATAATAATTCCAGGATCTGGACCTACCGATAGAGATGGTAATAATGCAATGATGAAAAACAATTCATTAAAATTTTTAGCAGAAACATTAAGCGCTAAAAATATTGCAACGTATAGATATGATAAAAGTGCTCTTTCTTACTCAAAAGAAGCAATAGAAAAAATAGACACACTAACATTTAATACTTTTATATATGAGGCTAAAAGTGTAATAAATTATTTTAAAAAAACCGAAAAGTATTCAAAAATAATAGTTGCTGGCCATAGCCAAGGAAGTTTGGTTGGAATGATCGCTTCACAAAATAAAGCCGACGGATTTATTTCTTTAGAAGGTGCTGGAAGAAGTCTTGATAAAATATTAGTAGAGCAAATAGAATTACAAGCACCTTTTTTAAAAGAAGAAACCCAAAAAATTGTAACCGAACTAAAAAAAGGAAATACTGTTGATGAATTTAACCCCATGTTAATTTCTCTTTTCAACAAACAAATACAACCTTTTTTAATTTCGTGGATAGAATACAACCCACAAGAAGAAATAGCAAAATTAGCTATTCCAATATTAATAATTAATGGTTCTAAAGATATACAAGCAAAAGTTATAGATGCGGAACTATTACACAAAGCTGCTCCAAACTCTAAACTATTTATTATTGAAAATATGAACCATATTTTTAAAGAAATAAAAGGAGATTTAAATGAAAATATGCAATCTTATAACGATTCTAAACTACCAATTATGCAAAATTTTTCAGATAAAATAAGCACCTTTGTAAAAGATTTAAAATAAATTATGCCAAAGAAAAAAGCATTTGCACTAAGAATAAATGAAGACATGCTCAAAGCAATTGAGAAATGGGCTGCAGATGAATTTCGTTCAACTAATGGACAGTTGGAATGGATGTTAAATAAATGCCTAAAAGACGCAAAACGAATTCCGAAAAACAATAATAACAAAAATAATGTATAAAATTACAGTCACAAAAAACGAAAACCCACTTCTAAATGAAGTTATAGTCTCTAACAAAGCTCTAAATTTTGAAAGCAGTATTTTCCCTAATTTAGGAGCTTCACTACAAAAATTAAATTGTAATAATATTGAATTAATAGATGGAATTTCACCTGATTCTAACGGATTAGAAACCTATAAAAGCAAATATAATTCAGCAATATTATTTCCGTTTCCAAATAGAATTACCAATGGAACTTATCAATTTGAAAATAAAAATTATAGCCTAGAAATTAATGAAACCGCTTTAAACAACAGGCTACACGGTTTAGTATTTAACCAATACTTTACTATAAAAGAACAAACTGCTACTGAAGAAAGTGCCAAAATAGTCTTAAACTATAAGTACAATGGACAAATTGCTGGTTTTCCATTTCCTTACAACCTAGAACTTACATATACATTTACTAAAAATAAAATAAGCCTTAATTTTGAAGTATTAAACGAAGGAAAAACAGCCTTTCCATTTGGTTTTGGTTGGCATCCGTATTTTAAAGTCACTGATTTAAATAATAGCACGCTAGATTTTGAAGCAAAAACTCAATATTTAGTAGATAAAAATATGATTCCTACAGGTGAAACCCCTTTAAAGTTTAAAACTCCATTACTTATTAACGATACTTTTTTAGATGATTGTTTTATAACCGAAAAATCAAACACTTCTTTAAAAACAAGTACATATAATATTAATATCGACTTTTCATCTAAAAAACCAACTAGTTTTTTACAAGTATATACTCCAGATACTAGAGATTGTATTGCTATTGAACCAATGACTTGCGCTCCAAATAGCTTTAACAATAAAGATGGCTTACTTACCTTAGAAGCTGATCAAAAGTATACTTGGACAGTTGATTTAAAATATTCTATTTAAATAAACATCTTCTAAAATAGAACTATTGAAATTATTAAAATAATATTTTTCAAACCTAACAGGTTTTTAAAACCTGTTAGGTTCAACAACTTAACTCAACTAAGTAATTAAGCAACCATTTTATAAATAAAGCCACCATACAAGGCAATTAAAATTAAACCTTCTTTCCAACTTAATTTCATTTTTACAGGCGCAAAAACCAATGGAAGTACTAAAAGTGACACACCAAGCATCCAATAAATATCGCTAGTTAACAAACCTTGATCTTTTACAGAAACTGGAGTTATTATAGATGTTATTCCTAAAACAGCTAAAATATTAAACACATTAGAACCAATTAAATTTCCTAAAGAAATTGCTTTTTCCTTTTTAAGTATTGCAATTACAGACGCGGCTAACTCAGGTATACTTGTTCCAATAGAAACTATTGTTACACCAATAACACGCTCACTTACATTAAATTTAGTCGCTAAACCTACGGCACCATCAATTAATAATTCTGAACCTCCCCAAAGAGCAATTCCTCCAATAATTAAAAACAATATGTTTTTATAAAGTGGCAATTCTTCATTATCATCAGGTAAATCTTCAACAACAGCTGGTTTTTGAAATTTTAATAAATAAAATAAAAAAACTACAAGCATTGAAAATAAGATAATTCCTTCATACCTAACCAAAACCCCATCAAAAGCAATAAAACCATATAACATCAACGAAGCCACCATCATAACTGGCCAATCTGTTTTATAAAAACTTTTTTCAACACTAATTGTTGAAATTAAAATAGTGATTGCTAAAACCAATCCTAAATTTGCAATATTTGAACCTATAACATTTCCAAGCGCTAAATCAGCATAACCATCTAAAGCCGATTTTACACTCACAATTAACTCTGGAGCAGAAGTTGCAAAGGAAACTACCGTCATACCAATTACAATCTTTGGTATTTCTAAACGTAAAGAAAACCCAACTGCAGCTTTTAACAACCAATTTCCTCCCAATATTAATATCCCCAATCCAACAACAATAAACAATAAATTCATAAAAAATATTTTGTGCAAATATAACAGAAATAAAATCGTAAAGAATGAAGTTTTAAAATTTGAACAACTTAAAATTTAGTTAAATAACTATTTTTATAGTTGCGTAACTAAATAAATAGTTTATATTTGACTTATAATTTCAAAAAATATGGAAAAACTCACCAATAAAGAAGAAGAAATAATGCAGGTTTTGTGGAAGTTAAAAAAAGCTTTTGTTAAAGAAGTTGTTGCCGAATTACCAAAACCTAAACCACATTACAACACCGTTTCTACAGTTATTAGAAAAATGGAGGATAAAGGGTTTATAAAACATGAAGCTTTTGGAAATACGCACCGCTACTATCCTATAATTTCAAAAGAAGACTACAGAAAAGGCTACTTTTCAAATGCTATTCAAAATTATTTTGAAGATTCTTATAAAAATGTGGTTTCATTTTTTGCTAAAGAAGAGAAAATTAGCGTTGATGAATTACGTGAGATTATTAAACTAATTGAAAACAAAAAATAATGGAATATTTACTAAAAGCAAGCGGTTTAATAACCATTCTATTTATATTTTATAATGTTTTTTTAAAAAAAGAAACCTTTTATAAATCAATTCGCCATTATTTTTTAATAGGTATCTTATGCTCTTTAGCTATTCCTTTTATAGAAATCCCTGTTTATATAGAACAAGCTGTTACTAATTTTAATACAACAAACTTGGTAACTAACGTAAACATTACAACTACTTCTGAAGGTGAAACATTTAATTGGATATCAATACTACCACTTATTTATACGGTTGGAGTAGTGTTTTTTACTGGTAAATTTTTAATTCAAATAGTTTCATTATTTTATTTAATCTACAAGAATGAAATTTCTAAACAAAATAATTTTTACTTTATAAAAACAAATCGAAACATCACTCCTTTTTCATTTTTCAACTATATAGTTTACAACCCTAATAATTATAATCAACAAGAATTAGAACAAATTATTACCCATGAAAAGGCTCATGTAAATCAACTACATACTTTAGACACCATTTTAACACATTTAGTTGTAATACTTTTATGGTTTAATCCTTTTGTATGGCTTTATAAGAAAATTGTATTACAAAACTTAGAATTTTTAGCAGACAAACAAGCTATAGAAACATCTAAAAATACAGAATTATACCAACTTACACTCCTTAAAACAAGTGGTAATAATTATTACACAGCCTTAACCAATAACTTTTACAATTCATTAATAAAAAAACGCATTATGATGTTACATAAAACACCTTCAAAAAAATTAAATCAATGGAAATATTCATTGTTAATTCCAGTAATAATAGCATTTATAGCTACATTTAATACTAAAACAATAGCGCAAGAGAAAAAGCTTACAGAAATTGAAAATATAGATAAACTGGAAGTAAAATTAAAATTAGATAAAGATACTGACAATGAAACTTTAAAAGAAGAAGCCGCATTTTTTAAAAAACAATTTGATGCAGATATTTCGTTTAAAAACATAAAAAGAAATAGTAATAATGAAATTACAGGTATTAAAATAACTTCAAAATATAATTCTAACTCAACAGTTTTTATAAGAAAAAGTGACGAACCAATATCTCCTATACTCATAACTTATAATTCTGAAATTGATAAAATAAATATTGGAGATGCCAGTAATGAAGATCCAGAAAGTGATTACTCAAAAAACATAAAAATTCATGAGAAACACAAAAAGATTCATGAGAAAATTAAAATAACAAATAACTTAAACACTTCAAAAATAAATAATGACACTTTAATAGTTGAGAATAATAAATTTATAATAAATAAAATTGATGATAACAATATAGAGGTTGAAGTAACTGAAACAGAAGATTCAGATAAAAAAAATACAGTAAAAGTTACTAATGCAATCTTTATTTCTGATGAAGGTGAAGAAACTAAAATTGATCTGGATAAAATTAATGCTAGTGAAAATACTTATGTTATTGAAAGTGATGATGCAAAAGGACATAAAATTAAAACCTACACTACCAATAACGAAAGCTCAATAATTAATGAGAAAGAAAAACCACTAGTATTTGTTAATGGCAAAGAAACTTCTTATGAAAATATTGAAAAAATATCACCAGAAAATATTAAATCAATTTCTGTTCTAAAAGATGATTCTGCAATTAAAAAATATGGTGAAAAAGCTAAAAAGGGAGTGATAGAAATAACAACGAAAGAAAATTACAGTGTTACAATTAATGTTGATGAAAAAGAAATTTCAACAAATTTAAACAGAATTACTGATGATAATAAACCATTGGTATTAGTTAACGGCAAAGAAATATCTACAGAAGAAATGAAAAATCTAGATCCAGATACAATTAAATCTATGAATGTTATTAAAAACCAAAATACCATTAAAAAATATGGTGAGAAAGGTAAAAATGGAGTTATAGAAATAACTTTAAAAGAATAACAATCAACTAAAGTTTTAACAACCTCTTATCTAAATTAAGGTAAGAGGTTTTTTTATAAAAAAGATAGAAATTAAATTTTAAACCATTTTTATTCATAAAAACCGCATTACGTTTATTAACAACATAAAAAACAAGCTTTATTTACTTACATAATACACAAAATAAATTATTTTTAATTACAAAAGTAAACTATAACGTAGTAATAAAATTAAAACAATAAATTAAAAACGTATTTTAATTAACAAATGAAAGGTAATTATATTAATAACAATTAAATTTGTTGCAAGTAGCCTCTAATTCTTTATATCTTCTTTTAAGAATTAATTTACACACTATTTATTAACCTTAAAAACCCATAATTATGCTATCTATTTTTACTTTTTTAACTTTATTAATACTGTCAATTATCAACTATTTAATGAATCTTTAAACACAAATTCTATACAATAAAAACATATAGTATTAAAACTAGTTAAGATACTTTCCCACACTTTCGTGGGATTTGTTTTTTGCGTATTTTTACATTATGAAAAAACAACTTTTTAAAATAATCGCAAAAATTAATAAAATTATAATGCCGAGCTTTACTAAAACTGGCCTAGATATGGCTAAAGCAAAGAAATGGCAGTTAGCAATTATTGGTTGGCGTTATTTTGTTACAAAAAATAGTTTGTAAATAATTAAAAAGTGTTATATTTGCACCCGCAAAACGGCCTCGTGGCGCAACTGAATAGCGCATCTGATTACGGCTCAGAAGGTTACAGGTTTGAATCCTGTCGAGGTCACTACTAACAATAAGGCTTTCAAGAGATTGAAAGCCTTTTTTTATTTTAATTCTTCTCGTTTTTTTCCAAAAAATTTAAAATAAAACCTATTCCAACATTATTTATAAGGCCTTAGTACATAATTTTATCTACATTTTTTAAAAAAAACCACTACTTATTTTTAATTTAAATTCGTGTTCTAAATAAAATATAAATTTAAATGTTAGGAATTACTTAAAAAGAAGTCTATTATACTAGATTAGTAGTATATTAAAAATAAAACCACTTATTAATATTTCAATAAAAATAATCATTACAATATGAAACCTAAAGAAACTTTTTCTAAAATAGCAATATTCTTCCTATTACTTATTGCAATTGCTATGATTGTAATTAGTTTTTCAGCAAAAATTCTTCCACCTGCACTTACAGGTATAGGTTTTATTATTATAGCAACCTTGCTTTATAAAAAATAACACTCTAATTATTATATAATAAATACTAACAAATGAAATTGAGCATCCCTTTTATAATTTTAAACATATTTATTACTTGCCAAAAAGACTCTAAAGCAACTTTTGACGAATGTGAAATCTATCAATTAAATAAACCAGCTGTTATTTGGAAAATGCCAAAAGTACTGAACGAAATATCTGGGATTGAACTTCTTAAAAATCAAAAAATAGTCACCCATAATGATGAAGATGGAAACTTATTTCTTTATAATCTGGATAGTAAAAATATTGAAAAAACAATTCCATTTGCTAAAGATGGAGATTATGAAGACATTGCAGTTAAAGGTAATACAGCTTATATTTTACGTTCAAACGGCTCAATTTTTGAAATTCAAAATTATTTAAACGCACCAAACACAATAAAACACAAAACCTTTTTAAAACATAAAGACAATACAGAAGGTTTGTTTTATGACAACATAAAAAATAGGTTATTAATTGCTTGCAAAGAAAATTCAGAAGGTAAAAATAAAAGATTTGTTTATGAATTCTTATTGAATAAGAACACCTTAAATCCAATTCCTGTTTTAACCATTTCGCAAAAAAAAATAAAAAAGCTTTACAATATAAAATCAAAATTTTCACCAAGCGGAATTGCCATTCATCCAATTTCAAAAAACATTTATATTCTTTCTTCTGTTGGAAAAATGCTAGCTGAATTTTCTTCAAAAGGAAATTTACTAAAAATATACAGTCTTAATTACTCTCATTTTACACAACCAGAAGGTATTCGTTTTAATAAAAATGGAGACCTCTATATTTCAAATGAAGCCAAAAAAAATAACGCAAATATTTTAAAATTTAAGTTTATAAGTTAAACATATGATCTCTCAAAAAATAAACTTTAAAAATGCCAAAGGAATGGTTTTAGCCGCCAGGTTAGAAATCCCTAAAACAAACCAACTGCATACGCAATTTTTGCACATTGCTTTACCTGTAATAAAAACCTAACTGCTGTACGCACTATAGGAAAAACTTTAACAGCAAAAAACATTGCTGTTCTGCGCTTCGATTTCACTGGCTTAGGAGAAAGTGAAGGAGATTTTATGCAAACTAATTTTTCTTCAAATATTGAAGACCTATACAGTGCTGCAGAATTTTTGAAAGAAAATTACCAGGCTCCTTCCCTTTTAATTGGACACTCATTAGGTGGTGCAGCTGTAATTTATGCTTCTTTAAAAATTCCTTCTATAAAAGCAATAGCAACTATTGGAGCACCTTCAAACCCAAAACATGTTTCTCATTTATTTCATAGTAGTATTGATGAAATTAATGAAACTGGAAGTGCTTTAGTTAGTATAGGCGGCAGGGAATTTACTATTCAAAAACAATTTATAGAAGATATTCAGGAAAATAACATTAAGCATACATTAAATAACTTTAGAAATTCAATTTTAATTTTACATTCTCCACAAGATACAACTGTTGGCATTGATAATGCGGCTGAAATTTATTCTGCAGCAAGACACCCAAAAAGTTTTGTTTCATTAAATGGTGCTGACCATTTATTAAGTGATAAAAGGGATTCTAAATATGTTGGAAACATTATTGCTACTTGGGCCGATAGATATTTGTAATTAAAAGCAGTTTATATCGACTATCAATTAAGAAAAAAGAATTAAAGCACTTACAAAGAAGTAAGTTTTAAGAATAGTTCAATATTAATTAAAAAAATCATTAAAATTTTAAACATGAAAAAACAATTTATTTTATTAGCATTAATAGCGGTAATAGGCTTCCAATCACAGGCACAAGTAGCTGAAAAGGCTGAAGATATATCTCCATTATTAATTGGTGAAGTTATTCCAGACATACTTTTAAAATCAGAGGATGCAAGTGAATACTCAACATCAAGTATCTTAAGTGAGAAACCAACTATTATGCTTTTTTATCGTGGTGGCTGGTGTCCATATTGCAACGCTCATTTAGCTGAAATTCAAGAAGCAGAAAATGAAATTATGGAATTAGGATATCAAATTGTTGCTATCAGTCCTGACAAACCAGAAAATCTAAAAATTACAGACGATAAAAACAAAATTAACTATAGTTTATATTCAGATAGTGAAGGAAAGCTAATTAAATCAATTGGTATTGCTTTTAAAGCTCCTGAAAGATACGGGCAAATGTTAAGTAAAAATTCTGGAGGATTAAATGAAGGTTTCTTACCAGTACCTTCAATCTTTATTGTAGACACTTCAGGTAAAATCTTATTTGAATATATCAACCCTGATTATAAAAATAGATTGTCATCATCATTATTACTTGCTGTATTAAAAAATCTTGATAATAGTAAGTAACATCTATAAAAATATAGATAAATACAAAAATCCAGCGAACTTAGTTTCGCTGGATTAATTTAATTATCTAATAAGCTATCAACCTACTTTAAGAAGGCTTACATAGCATAATATGTATAAAACCACTTTCTTATAAACTTTTTTTCTTTTACCAATAATTTGCTTCACAATTATAAGCTTTGTCAATAAATCTACTTTTTTGACAGCTTTCTTTTCACCAGTGTTTATTTAGTGTTTTATAAGTTACTTTAATTAATTACTTAATTTTTAGTATACCAATTTTAGGAAATTTGGAACATTCCTCTATTTTTTTAATTAATAATTGTATTTTAGACGCTTATTTTAATTATAAATTAAAACCTAAACTAACTCTAAATCTAATGAAAAAAACATTTATCACTTTAGTAGTTATCTTGATAACTATAAACTCTTTTGGCCAGCAAAAAGATCCGATTACCGATTATAAATATTATATTGAAAATGAAGCAATAATAAGTGAAAACAAATTAGACGCACGTGCTTCTTTTACTTCATACACTAATTATAACGATGCTTTAAACGAAAATTTATCAAATGCATATTACCAATCACTAGATGGTAATTGGAAATTCAATTGGGTAAAAAACCCAAAAGATAGACCGACTACTTTTATGAATCCTTCAGAAAATCTTTCTGATTGGAATACTATAAAAGTTCCTTCTAATTGGGAAGTTGAAGGTTATGGAATTCCTATTTATGTAAATCACCAATACGAATTTTCGGACCACAAAGCCATGGTTGCTGATGATATGGAATTGGTTGACGGTATTTACCCTGCTGATCCAGGAAATGTTCCAGACAACTACAACCCTGTTGGTTCTTATAGAAGAGATTTCACTGTTGACGCTAATTGGAACGATAAAGAAGTTTTTTTACAAATTGGAGCTATGAAATCGGGTGGTTTTGTATGGTTAAACGGAGAGTATATTGGCTATTCACAAGGAAGTAAATTACCTGCTGAATTTAATATCTCTAAAGCTTTAAAACCTGGAAAAAACACTATTGCTATTCAAATTTTTAGATGGACAGATGGTAGTTATTTAGAATGTCAAGATTTCTGGAGAATTAGCGGTATAGAACGAAGTGTTTATATTTATGCGCAACCAAAAATAAGAATTGATGATTTTGAAGTAGCCTCAACATTAGATAAAGCCTATGAAAATGGCTTACTAGATTTAACTGTTTCTTTAAAAAATAATTTTTCAAAAAAACAAAACATACAAGTTAGTTATCAATTATTAGATGAGAACCAACAAAAAATTACTTCAGAGAATGTAAAAACTACTTTAAATATTGCTTCTAACAATACAGTTAATTTTAAAGCAGAAATTCCACAAGTAAAACAATGGAGTGCAGAACATCCAAACCTATATTCTTTAATTTTAGAAGTAAAAGATAAAAAAGGAAATGTTTTAGAGGTAATTCCTACTAAAATTGGATTTAGATCTGTTGAAATTAAAAATGGATTGCTTTTAGTAAACGGACAACGTATTACTTTAAAAGGTGTAAATACTCAAGAAGCCAATCCAGAAACCGGACATATTGTAGCTGAAGAACAGATAATAAAAGACATTAAACTTTGGAAAGAAAACAACATAAATGCAGTACGTTTAAGTCATTATCCTCAACAGCGAAGATTTTACGAATTATGTGATATTTACGGAATATATGTTGTTGACGAAGCAAATATTGAGTCGCACGGAATGTACTACGGAAAACATTCGCTAGCCAAAAAAGAAAGTTGGGAATTAGCTCATGTTGACAGAATGGTTAGAATGGTAAAACGCGATAAAAATCATCCTTCTGTAATTATTTGGTCTATGGGTAATGAAGCTGGAAATGGTGTAAACTTTTTTGCTGGATACGATGCTATTAAAGCTGCTGATAAAACTAAACGACCTGTACAATACGAACGACCATATAAAGACTACGATGGTAGCTTATTTGACATGGATACCAACACAGATATAATTGTGCCTCAATATCCTTCCCCAGCAACATTTGAAGCTATTGGAAAATCTAAAACAGATAGACCTTTTATTCCTAGTGAATATGCTCACGCAATGGGAAATAGTACTGGTAATTTTCAAGATTATTGGGATATTATTGAGCAATACGACAATTTACAAGGTGGTTTTATTTGGGATTGGGTAGATCAATCTATCTGGAAAACAAATGAAAAAGGCGAACGCTATTACGCTTATGGTGGAGATTATGGAAAAAACATGCCTTCAGATGACACCTTTTTAAATAACGGAATCGTTTTTCCTGATCGTACACCACAACCTGGTTTATACGAAGTAAAAAAAGCACACGAATTTATTAATTTCAAAAATAAAGGAATTAATAAACATAATGAAATTAGAATACTTGTTGAAAACCTATATGATTTTACAAATTTAAATCAATTTAACATTACTGCACAAATTAAAGCTGACGGTGCAATTTTAAAAACTATAAATGTTGGAAGTATTCCTGTTGAAACACATACTGGAAAGCTTATTAGAATAAGTTTAGATGACGTAGATTATAAAGAAAACACCGAATATTTTGTTGAAATTTCAGCAACTACAAAAGAAGCTTGGAGCTTACTTCCTGCTGGCTTTGAAGTTGCACATGAGCAAATTATGCTAACAAATAAATTTAAACGAAATACTAAGGAAGTTTATTCAAACAATACACTTACTGTTAAAGATTCTGATGAAAATGTAACTATTTCTAATGAAGATGTTACCATTATTTTTAATAAAGAAAATGGAATTATTACATCTTACACATACAAAGGGAACCAACTTATAAAAGATGGTAATGGTCCAAAACCAAACTTTTGGCGCGCACCAACAGACAATGATTTTGGTAATAGAATGCAAGCAAACAATATTGAATGGAAAAAAGCATCATTATTTGCCAAAGTAACAAATTTTGAAACTTCAAAAGGAGCTAATAATAGTATTAAAGTTACAATAGATTATAAGCTTCCTGGAGTTGAAACTACTTTTAATTCAACTTATGCAATAAATGGTGATGGCGTTATTTTAATTGATAATACCTTAAATGAAACCACTTACAAAGGAGATATTCCACGTATAGGAATGCGCATGCAATTACCAAAAAAATATGGAAACATGAACTATTACGGTCGTGGTCCTTGGGAAAATTATCAAGACAGAAAAGCATCTGCTTTTATAGATGTTTATAACTCAAAGGTAAAAGACCAATATGTTCCATACATTCGTCCACAAGAAAATGGATACAAAACAGAAGTACGTTGGGCTGCTTTTTCTGACACTAATAATAATGGACTACTAGTAGTTTCAAAAAACAAATCTAAAGGTTTTGGAATGAGTGCTCTGCATATGCCAAATGAAGATTTTGACACTACTGAAGGACTTGTTTATGGAAATACGCAAGATATTGAGCCAGAATTTAGAATTGATGGTATTCCAGCAATTAATACATCTAAGCATACAATAGATATTAAAGAACAAGATCTTATTCAATTAAATATTGATTTAGAACAAAGAGGTGTTGCTGGAGATAATAGTTGGGGTGCTAAACCACAAGACTACTACCAAATTAAAGGTAATACTAAACATAAGTATCAATTTTATTTAGTTCCTTTTAATAATCTAAAAAAAGATGATATTATTGAAATAAGTAAATTAACATATAAGTTTTAAGTTGAAAAAACGCTAATTAAGAATACAAAAAAAGGATTAAATCTATTACGATTTAATCCTTTTTTAATTATAATATAACTAATAAACTTCTTATAACTCTCTTAATCTTTGAGCTGCTATTTCAGCAGTAATATCTCTTTGTGGAGAACCAAACATTTCGTACCCAACCATAAACTTTTTAACTGTTGCACTTCTTAATAACGGTGGATAAAAACTCATATGCCAATGCCAATGATTGTTATCTTCATTATTTGTAGGCGCTTGATGAATTCCACTAGAGTATGGGAAAGAACAATCAAATAATTTATCGTATGCTTTTGTTAAAACAGAAATTGCTTCAGCAAATTGCGCTCCTTCTTCTTTGGTTAAACAACTTATATTTTTTTGTGCTTTTTTTGGCAAAATCATTGCTTCAAAAGGCCAAACTGCCCAAAATGGTACCAATACAACAAAAGCATCGTTTTCAAAAATAATTCTTTCCTTCAGCGTTAATTCTTGCTTTACGTAATCTTCTAAAATTGTTGTATTATTTTTTTGAAAATATTCTAATTGTTTAACATCTTTTTTAAACACCTCGTTAGGTAAAGAAGACTGGCTCCAAATTTGACCGTGTGGATGTGGATTACTACATCCCATTACAGATCCTTTATTTTCAAAAATTTGAACGTAATTTATATTTTCTTCCTTTCCTAAAAGTTCATACTCATATTTCCAAGTATCTACTACTTTTTCTATAGCAGAAGTAGACATTTCAGCTAAACTTTTTGAATGATCAGGACTGAAACAAATTACTTTACAAATACCAGTTTCACTTTCTGCTTTTAATAATCCATCATTTACACTAAATGATTTTGAATCTTTTTGAAGCGCAGCAAAATCGTTAGTAAAAACAAATGCTCCTTTATAATCTGGATTAACCTCTCCATTAATACGAGTATTACCAGCACATAAATAACAACTTTCATCGTAAGCAGGTCTTACCTCTTTATTTAAAGTTTCTTTTTGTCCTTGCCAAGGTCTTTTTGCTCGGTGTGGAGAAACCAATACCCATTCACCTGTTAATATATTGTAGCGTTTGTGTGAGTAATCTTGTAAATCTGTATTCATACTAAAATTTTTATTTTCTGAAATATTACATTTTTAAATGTAAATAATACGTTTAATTTATTTATACAAAGATAATTTAAATTTTATATAAAAAAATAATTACAGCTAAAAGATAACAGAAAATAATAAAACTTAAAAATAGTAAGAATTAAAGGACAAAAAAGGTGATAAATTTTACCGAAAAAGTATTATTTTTTTAATGAAGTAAAAAAAAATTCTAAACATGACATATGTCATATAAAATACTTTTATTTAGGCTTATGTTTGCAGTATATTTCATTACTTAATTGAAATAAGTAATGTTTTTGATTTTTTTAGTTAGTAGTAAAAAAAAGAGAATTTGGCTTCAAATTCTCTTTTTTTATGTTAACCAATAATATAAAATGTATTATAATAATACAACTGAATTTTCTTCAGCACCTAATCCACTATTTACATATTTATCTGCACTATCATCATTCACCCAATTTTCACCATCCAATAAATATTTGAATTGAAATTCATTTCCTGCAGGTAAATCAATAGTTACCTTAAATGAACCATTTTTTAATTTTTTCATTGCAATTGGTTCTGCAGTATTCCAATTATTAAACTCACCTAACAAATCAACTTTTTGAGCACCTAATACAGCATCTTTATCCATTGAAAAAGTCACTTTGCAAACTGGTTTACTTTTTAAATATTGTTTCTTTAAACTCATAATAATCTTTATTTTAGTATTTTAATACAAATATAAATTAGAAAAGAGCGTTTAAATACAACTCAGTTTTCATATTTATGCGCTATATTAACACTAAGCCTTGATTTTATATGACAAATATCAATATCATACAGCTACAACGTTTTCTTAAAATAAAAATTAGTTCAATTTACTGCGTTTAAACAATTAAAAAACTTTTAAATAAAATCATTTCATTTATTAAAATACAACCTTTGTTAAATAGGTTGTATAACAGTATAAATAATAAAATACTTGTAAAAAGTAAAGCAGGAAATCTAATCTGTTTAATTGAGTATGTAAAATACTGCAATAAAACTATATAATTAGTTTTTTTGTAAGTTAAGTTAATAATTAACGTCTAAAAATGTAAGAGTTAATCATTTTACTTTTAATTAATAATGTTCTTTTTGGTTAAATAACTCTTTGGAAAAGTCGGTAGCACATCATCGACTTTTCTTATATAATTTCAGCAGATAAACCTTTACTTAATAGTTTACTACAACGTGGTTTTAGCTCGTTATACTTACCCGTTTTTACAGTACATTTACCTTTATAATGAACTAGAATTGTACATTGTTCAGCTTGTTCTAAAGTATGGTCACAAACTTCTATTAAAGAATCAATTACAAAATCAAATGTGTTAACATCGTCATTAAACAACACAATTTCATGTTGATTGGTTTCTTGCTCTAATGTTTCAACTTCTTCTTGTATTTTTCTTTCGGTACTCATAGTGCAAAAATAATAAATTATTTTTTATACTTTAAAGCCACCCAATTATTACGTTCTATAGTGCTATCTAATTTTAAATTAAATTTAGATACTTCTGCATCAATAACTGGAATATCTTCTTTATAAAACCCACTAAACAATATTACACCATCTTTATTTAAACAATTCATATACGATTGCATATCGTTTAACAGAATATTTCTATTAATATTTGCTATAATTACATCGTACTTTTTGTTTACCAACAAAGAAGCGTCTCCTTCAAAAACTGAAATATGAGAACACTTATTACGTTCCACATTTTCCAATGAATTCTCGTAACACCAATTATCAATATCAATTGCATCAATAGGTTTTGCTCCTTTCATTTCAGCAAAAATTGCTAAAATTCCAGTTCCGCAACCCATGTCCAAAACTTTTTTATCTAATAAATCTAAGTTTAACAAGTGCTGCACCATCATATGTGTAGTTTCATGATGCCCAGTTCCAAAACTCATTTTTGGTTCTATAATAATGTCGTACTTTAAATTTGGGTTTTCATGAAACGGAGCTCTAATACTCACCAAATCATCAACCTGAATTGGGCTAAAGTTTTTTTCCCATTCGCTATTCCAATTAGTTTGTTCTATCACCTCTTCGGTAATAGTAAACTTAAACTCACCTGAATTTAAAATCTGAATGTCTTTTAAAATTTCAGAATTCCAATCATCTTCTTGAATATAGGCTGTTACGCCATCTTCATTTTCAACAAAACTTTCAAAACCTGCAAAACCTAACTGCGCAATTAAAATTTCTGTAGCAGGTTCTTTAGGTGTAACCGCAAAGTTATAACCAATGTATTTTATCATATCAAAATTTATTTCCAAATGCAAAAATACGGTTTCCTTTGCTAATGAAAGAAAACCGTATCTATTTTTATAACTTTATTTTAAGATTTCCTTAAAATGAATTTACCAAAGCAATAAAACTTTCAGCTTTTAAAGCAGCTCCACCAATTAATCCACCATCTACATCTTCTTTAGAGAAAATTTCTTTTGCATTACCAGGGTTTACACTTCCTCCGTATAAAATTGATACATCTCCAGCAACTTCTGCATTGTATTTGTCTGTTACAATTTTTCTAATAAAAGCGTGCATTTCTTGTGCTTGTTCTGGAGAAGCAGTTTCACCAGTACCTATTGCCCAAACTGGTTCGTAAGCTAAAACAATATTTTTCCAAGCATCTGCTGGTAAATGGAACAAAGCATTTTTAATTTGACTTTCAACAACGTTAAAATGATTTCCAGCTTTTCTATCTTCTAAAACTTCACCAAAACAGAAAATTACTTCTAACCCGTTTGCTAATGCAGCATCAACTTTTTCAGTTAAAATAGCATCTGTTTCTCCAAAATACTCACGTCTTTCAGAGTGTCCTAAAATAACAGTTTTTAAACCTAAAGATGTTAACATTTCAGCAGAAATTTCTCCTGTAAAAGCACCGCTTTTAGCTTGGTGCATATTTTGAGCAGCTACCTCTACAGCTGAACCTTTTGCTACTTTTACAACTTCGCTAATATTTACAAAAGTTGGTGTAACAATTACACGCGTATTGTCTAAATTTAAATCTTTTACTTCTGCTACAATTTCGCTTGCTAATTGTGTTGACTCTTGAACATTTTTGTTCATTTTCCAGTTTCCTGCAACTATCTGTTTTCTCATTATTTTATATTTTACTTTATAGTATTCATTTATACCACAAATTTACACTTTTAAGATGAAAAAAAGGCTGAAATAAAGGACTTGTTTTCGCAATCGTTTTCGATTGATAATCAATACAAATACCTTATTTATTACAAATTTTAAAAACTTACAAATCAACTATTAAATTACACAAACTAATAACATATTTTTAGTATGCATAAATATAAATAATCAGCATATAAAACTTAAATACAATTATAACTTAAACTATTAAAATTAGTACTTTTGTCCAACTCTTTATTTTACATTATGAATAAACAAGAATTAATTACCCAAATTCAACAAAAAAAATCGTTTCTGTGCATTGGTTTAGATGTAGATTTATCTAAAATCCCAACACATTTATTAGCGAAAGAAGATCCTATTTTTGAATTTAACAAACAAATAATAGATGCAACACATCATTTAGCTATTGCCTATAAGCCAAATACTGCATTTTACGAAGCTTACGGAATTAAAGGTTGGCTTGCATTAGAAAAAACCATAAAGTATATTAATGCAAACTATCCTGAATTATTTACCATTGCAGATGCAAAACGTGGCGATATTGGAAATACATCTACAATGTATGCTAAAGCATTTTTTGAAGATTTAAATTTTGATTCTGTTACTGTAGCACCCTATATGGGAAGTGATTCTGTAGAACCTTTTTTAGCTTTTGAAAACAAAAACACTATACTTTTAGCCTTAACATCTAACAAAGGTGGATTGGATTTTCAAGGATTAAAAACAGAAAATGAAGCTTTATACAAAGAAGTTTTAAAAACAGCACTTACTTGGAAAAATTCTGAAAACTTAATGTTTGTTGTTGGAGCAACAAAAGCATCCTATTTTGAAGAAATTAGAAAAATTGTTCCAAATCATTTTCTATTAGTTCCAGGGGTTGGTGCTCAAGGAGGTAATTTACAAGATGTTTGCAAATATGGATTAAATAAAGATTGCGGCTTACTTATAAATTCTTCAAGAGGAATTATTTATGCTGGAAACGATGAGAACTTCGCCTTAAAAGCGCAAGAAGAAGCTCTAAAATTACAACAAGAAATGGCAGCTATATTAAACACTTGCTGTTAATTTTTAAGTAAAACAGATACACATACAAATGAAAATAATTAAAGATCAACTAGGTCGAGAAATTACATTAAAAAATACACCTAAAAGAATCGTTTCATTAGTTCCTTCGCAAACAGAACTTTTATACGACTTAGCTTTAGAAAATGAATTGATTGGTATTACTAAATTTTGTGTACATCCTTATCATTTAAAATCAACTAAAACTAGCGTTGGTGGTACAAAAAAAGTAGATTATGAAAAAATTAAAGCATTAAATCCTGATTTTATACTATGTAATAAAGAAGAAAATGCTTACGATATGCTACCTGAACTAGAAAAAATAGCGCCCACCTATTTTTCTGATGTAAATACCATACAACAAGCTATTGATTTAATTTTACATTTAGGCTCAATACTTAACCGTAGAACTGAAGCGGACAATCTAGTACATAAACTTGAGTTTAAAATGAATGATTTTAACCAATTTATAAAAGATAAACCAGTTAGAAAAGTGGCTTATTTTATTTGGGCAAAACCTTGGATGGTTGTTGGTAACGACACATTTATAAATGAAATGATGAAACTAAATAAGTTTGAAAACATTTATGGAAATATGAGTCGTTATCCAAAAGTAGAAATCAATAAAATAAGACACGAAGGCGATCCAGATGTTGTTATTTTATCGTCAGAACCATTTTCTTTTAAAGATGAACATGCTATGGAAATTGCATCATTTACAAACCGATCTATCACTGTTTTTGGTGATGGCGAAATGTTTAGTTGGTTTGGATCTAGAATGCTTTTAGCTTTTGATTATTTTAAAGAATTACATAAAAAACTAGAAAGTCATTTTTAATACTATTGTATAAAAAAAACTTATAAAAGTAAAAAAAGCCTTTCAAATTTAATTGAAAGGCTTTTTTTCTAATATTTTATCTAAATTAATTGTCTTGTAAAGCAAAAACCTTTTTTAGCAAATCTGAAGATCTGCTACTTACTTTAGTTCTAATATTAAGTTCTTCAACTTCAACCATTGTATAAACACCTTTTAAAGCTTCTCCAGTTACATAATCTGTTAAATCTGGATTTACATCGTTTGTTAATGGTAAACTATTGTATTTTGTAATTAAATTCGACCAAATTTTATCTGCTCCTACCTTTTGAAAAGAATTGGCAATAATTGGATTAAATTTTTGGTATAATGTCTCTGAAGTAGCTGTTTGTAAATATTGAGTAGCTGCATTTTTATCTCCTAATAAAATATTTTTAGCATCTGTAAAAGTCATACCTTTTATTGCATCAACAAAAATAGGAATTGCCTCTCCAACAGCATCTTCAGCTGCATTATTTAATACCTTTATTCCTTCATCGGCTAATTTAGATAAACCAATTGATCGTAAAGTATTATCTACTTTTTGCAATTCTTCAGGAAGTAAAATTCTGGTTAATTCATTTTTATAAAAACCATTTTCAACAGACAGTTTTGTTACTTGGTTTGTAATTCCGTTATTTAAAGCTTCCTTTAAACCTCCCGCTATTTGATCGTTTGTTATACCAGTATTTGGTAATTGACTTATAACTTGTTGTAATTCTGAACATGCAGAAAATTGAAAAATCACTGCAATTAATAGTATTCGTTTTAGCATCTTTTATTTTTTTATTGAATTCGTATTTTTATCATAACCAAACGGACAATGTTTACATCCGTTTTTACAACAATACCCTCTTTTTAAATGATATTGTTCTGTAAAAACACGGTATCCTTGTTCATTAACGTAATAATCTCCCTCTTCTAAAGGACTTATTTTTTTATACTCCACGGTGTAAAAATAACATAAAAAAAACGTTCTGAAACTTCAGAACGTTTTTAAACTATTATTTAACTGTAATTATTCAATTACTGGAGGGTAATTTGTCATTATTTCAGCAACAAATTCTCTAATTCTTTCTTCTTTTTTAGCAACATTTCCAGAAGTTGTTAAACCTCCGCTTCCAATACCTTGCCAAATCAACTCTTTCTTATTAGAATCTATTAAATCAATAAAAAGTGTTCCTTCTGTGTATTTAGAAATATGCATACCATAATTTGGTCCGTAATACCAAGGATGCCAACCAATGTGCATAGAATTATTATTATAAACATCTACTTTTTGATGCGCTTTTGTAAAAATATTGACAAGAACATCTGGATTTGAAGATTTTGTAAAACCTTTAGCTGCTAATTCTGATTCAAGAGCTTTTAAAATTCTACGTTTGTCTAAATCCGATATTTCAACTTTATCAATTCCTTTTTTATAGAATGCATATGTTTTGTATTTGGTAAAATCAGTTGATGTATCATAATCTGATGTAACTTTAACCGAGCTACAAGATGCAACTAAAAAAAGAAGCATTAACGGAAGAAATTTTACGGCTTTCATATTCTTGAATTTTAACTTTATTAAAAAAATATTTTATATAACAATTTACCTTATAATCAGCTATGTTACACGTCAATAAACATATCAACAATCATACCATAATTATATTTATAAAAACTAAAATCGTACTACAATAAATAAAACAATTATGCCTTTATTTAAAGACAACTGTTTTATTTTTAAAAACCATCACCTTCCTCTTTATATGTAATTTTAGAGCTCTTGACAATACTATTTTTTCTAAATCTCTACCTTTTAAAATAAAGTCTTTAATAGTATTTATATGAGAAACACGTGTTATATCTTGTTCAATTATTGGTCCTTCATCTAACTCTTCAGTAACATAATGACTTGTGGCTCCAATAATTTTAACACCTCTTTTAAAAGCTGAATGATAAGGTTTTGCACCAGGAAATGCAGGTAAAAATGAATGGTGAATATTTATAATTTTGTTGGTATATTCTTGAATTAATTTAGATGAAATTATTTGCATATATCTTGCTAACGCAATAAAATCAATTTCATATTCACGCAATAACTTTAACTGAGATGCTTCAGCCTGTTGCTTTGTTTCTTTTGTAACTTTTATACAGTAAAACGGAATATTAAAAGATTTAGCTATTGGTTCTAAATCTGGATGATTACTTATTATTAACGGTATTTCTACATCTAATTCATTTGTGCTATACCTACTTAAAATATCATACAAACAATGTTCGTATTTAGAAACAAACAATGCCATTTTTGGCTTTATATCAGAATCGTACAAACTCCAAGTCATTTCAAATTTCTCGGCAATTACATCACTAAAAACCTTTTTAAAAACACGGAAAGAAAATGATTCTTCTAAAAGCTCACATTCCAATCGCATAAAAAACATATTATCTTGCCTATCAACATGCTGATCTATATATACAATATTTCCGTTTTGTTGGTGTATAAAATTAGTTACGGATGCAATTATACCTTTACCGTCATTACAATTTATAAGTATTGTTATTTTTTTCATGTGTCTTTATTATTTTTTTAACGGTCGCATGCTGTTCGCTAATAATTATTTCCATAAGCGTTAAACTTTTGGGCATGCTCGGTTCTTTACAAAAAATTCAAGTACCAAAATTAAATAAAAATAACACTATAATTACAGCGCCTTAAAATGTTATCTATTTAGTAAAAATTTATTTGTATTTTTAAAAAATTCATAAATTGCAACACATATATTTATCAATATTTCGAAATGAAAAAAAACACAACTTATAAACCCGTAAATAAAATACGAATTGTAACTGCTGCTTCACTTTTTGATGGACACGATGCTTCTATAAATATTATGCGTAGAATTATTCAGTCAACTGGTGTAGAAGTAATTCATTTAGGTCATGATAGAAGTGTTGAAGAAGTTGTGAATTGCGCAATACAAGAAGATGCTAATGCAATTGCTATAACTTCTTATCAAGGTGGACATACTGAGTATTTTAAATATATGTTTGATCTTTTAAAAGAAAAAAAGGCTACACATATTAAACTATTTGGCGGCGGTGGCGGTGTAATACTTCCTTCAGAAATAGAAGAATTGATGAATTACGGTATTACTAAAATATATTCTCCAGATGACGGAAGAAGCCTTGGTTTACAAGGTATGATTAATGATATGGTTGAAAAAAGTGATTTTGCAACTGGCAAAATTGTAGATTTTAAAGTTTCTGAGCTTAAAAATAAAATTAACAAACAAATTGCTGTAGCAATCTCAGCTGCAGAGAATTTTTCAGAAAAACATATTGATTTCATTAATGAACTAAGAAAAAAGGCCAACGCATCTAAAACTCCTGTTTTAGGTATTACCGGAACTGGAGGCTCAGGAAAATCATCTACGGTTGATGAAATTGTACGCCGATTTTTAGTTGATTTCCCAGAAAAAACAATTGCAATTGTATCTGTAGATCCTTCAAAACGTAAAACTGGAGGCGCCCTATTAGGCGATAGAATTAGAATGAATGCAATTAACAACAACCGTGTTTATATGCGTTCTTTAGCTACTAGACAAGCTAATTTAGCATTGTCTAAACATATAAATGATGCCGTAGATATTTTAAAAGTTGCCGATTTTGATTTAGTGATTTTAGAAACTTCTGGAATAGGACAAAGCGATACAGAAATAATAGAACATTCGGATGTTTCTATGTATGTTATGACTCCAGAATATGGCGCAGCAACACAATTAGAAAAAATTGACATGCTCGATTTTGCTGATATAATTGCTCTAAACAAATTTGATAAACGCGGTGCTCTAGACGCGCTTAGAGATGTAAAAAAACAATACCAACGCAACCATGGTTTATGGGAAGAAGCTGTTGAACAAATGCCTGTTTTTGGAACTATCGCCTCGCAATTTAACGATTTAGGAACAAATCTATTATATCGTTTTTTAATCAAAAAACTAAACGAAAAAACGTCTCAACATTTTAAAAGCAGCTTTCAATTCAATACAGATTCAATTAAAAATCAATTTATAATTCCACCAAACAGAACTCGTTATTTATCTGAAATTACTGAAAACAATAGATCTTACAACAAAAAAAGCCTTCAACAAAAAGAAATAGCCGAAAAACTTTATGGTATTTATAAAACTATTTGTTCTGTTGGAAACATTAATAATAAACCTACACAAACTCTTCTTACAGAAATTGGATTGAATGAAGATGAAATCCTAAAACAAGTTAAAAATAACGATTCCAAACAATTAATTTCGCTGTTATTTAAAGAGTTTTCAAAAGTTAAAATGGATTTAAATCCACATAACTGGAACATCATTTTAAATTGGGAAACTAAAAAACAATCATATAAAAATGAGGTATACTCATATAAAGTTCGTGATAAAGAAATAAATATAAAAACACATAGCAAATCACTTTCTCACATACAAATTCCTAAAATAGCCCTTCCAAAATATGAAGCCTGGGGAGCAATTTTACATTGGACTTTAGAAGAAAATGTACCTGGAGAATTTCCATACACAGCTGGCCTTTTTCCTTTTAAAAGAACTGGTGAAGACCCTACCAGAATGTTTGCAGGTGAAGGAAGTCCAGAACGCACAAACAAACGTTTTCATTATGTAAGTTTAGGCTCAGCAGCAAAACGATTATCTACTGCTTTTGATTCTGTAACTTTATATGGAAACGATCCAAATTTACGCCCAGATATTTATGGTAAAATAGGAAATGCCGGTGTTTCAGTTTGTTGTTTAGATGATACTAAAAAACTATACTCAGGTTTTGAATTAACAAACCCTACAACTTCAGTTTCAATGACCATTAATGGGCCAGCACCTATGATGCTTGCTTTTTTTATGAATGCAGCTATTGATCAAGAATGTGAAAAATACATTATAGAAAATAATTTAAAAGATGAAGTTGAAACTAAAATTGCTTCAATTTATAAAACAAAAGGAGTTGAAAGACCTAAATATGAAGGACAACTTCCAGAAGGGAATAATGGTTTAGGTTTATTACTTTTAGGTGTTACTGGAGATGAAGTTTTACCTAAAGAAATTTATCAAAAAATAAAAACCGAAACAATTTCCAAAGTTAGAGGTACTGTACAAGCTGATATTCTAAAAGAAGATCAAGCACAAAATACCTGCATTTTTTCAACCGAATTTGCTTTGCGCTTAATGGGCGATGTACAAGAATATTTTATTAAAAATAATGTCCGTAATTTTTATTCAGTTTCTATTTCGGGTTATCATATGGCAGAAGCTGGAGCAAATCCAATTTCACAACTAGCATTTACCTTAGCAAACGGATTTACATATATAGAATACTACCTTTCTAGAGGTATGGACATCAATAAATTTGGTCCAAACTTATCCTTTTTCTTTTCGAATGGAATAGACCCTGAATATGCAGTAATTGGTAGAGTTGCTCGTAAAATTTGGGCAAAAGCTTTAAAATATAAATATGGTGCAAATCCAAGAGCTCAAATGTTAAAATACCACATTCAAACTTCAGGTAGAAGTTTACATGCTCAAGAAATTGATTTTAATGATATTAGAACTTCACTGCAAGCTTTGTATGCAATTTACGACAATTGTAATAGTTTACATACCAATGCTTATGATGAGGCAATTACAACTCCTACAGAAGAAAGCGTTCGTAGAGCAATGGCTATTCAACTAATTATTAATAAAGAGTTGGGTTTAGCTAAAAATGAAAACCCAATTCAAGGAGCTTTTATTATTGAAGAATTAACCGATTTGGTTGAAGAAGCAATTTATTTAGAATTTGATAGAATTACAGAAAGAGGTGGTGTTTTAGGAGCTATGGAAACAATGTACCAACGCAGTAAAATTCAGGAAGAAAGTTTATATTACGAAACATTAAAACACAATGGAAAATTTCCAATTATTGGTGTAAATACGTTTTTAAGTAGCAAAGGCTCTCCTACTGTTTTACCTCAAGAAGTAATTAGAGCAACTGAAAAAGAAAAACAAGGTCAAATAAATGTAGTAGAAAATTTAAATATTGGTAATAAACACAAAACCAATGAACAACTTCAATTGTTAAAACAAAAATCAATAAATAATGAAAATATTTTTGAGCAATTAATGGAAGCTTGTAAAGTGTGTTCAATAGGACAAATTACTGAAGCTTTATTTGAAGTTGGTGGACAATATAGAAGAAATATGTAATTTTTTTTATTTTAAATGCATCTTTTTAATCATTTCGCAGTCTACTAGATGAATATAAAATTTAATATTATGAAAAATAATAAGGAATGTAATTGTAACTGTGATGGTTGCAAAACCGGAGATTGTAATAACTGTAATTGCACAAACTGTACGTGCACAAATTGTAATTGTTAAAATGACAACAAATCAAGTTTGGAATAATTATTCAACAGATTTAAAGCAATTTATCATCAGCAAAGTAAAAGATACTACTATTGCTGATGATATTTTACAAGATACCTTTATCAAAATTCATACAAAACTTCATACTTTAAAAGATTTAAAAAAGTTAAAATCTTGGACTTTTTCAATAGCTAGAAATTCTATTATGGATTATTATAATTCTCGAAATCTAGTATTTGATTTACCCGAATTAGAAACCGATTTTGAAATTGAAAATCAAAATCATACAGAAAAAGATTGTTTACAAGGAATATTAAAAACGCTTCCAAAAAAATATAGAGATCCTTTATTTTTATCAGACATTAAAGGAGTTAAGCAAACTGAAATTTCTAAAATTTTAAACCTTCCTTTACCAACAGTAAAATCTCAAGTTCAAAGAGCTAGAAAATTAATTGCACAAGGTTTTATGGATTGTTGTGGTTATATTATTAATGATAAAGGCGTACTACAAGGAGAATTAAAAGATAAAAAAGATTGTAAAATTTGTAATCATTAAATTACAACAAAGATTTTACATAACGTTTATGCATTCTTTTTAACAAAATTAGCTCTTTTCTCAATAACCTAACAAAATCATTTCCCTGTATTTTAGTATTTTCTAACTTTACACAATTGCTGTATAAATTATCTATAAAATACTGAAGAGATTTTGCGTATTTCAACTTCAATTTTGGATTTTCTTGAATTTCGGTTTCAGCAATTTTAGGTACCAAACCCAAAGAATCCATCACCAAAATATTAGCATATCTATCTGAAGCTGATTTAGATAAATACATTTTACTTATAGTTTTATCATTTGTAACATAAGCAGCAATACTTCGTGTTAAACGAAAAATATCTAACGATTTTTGATAGAATGTAGATTCATTTAAATTATGTCCTGTATTATTTTGCATACAACTAATAAGTTCTTTCAAATTTAACAAGATTTCCAATATTATACATTTAAATTTTAAAGTTAAATAAAAGTTTTAATTTAAATTTTAATATTTTTACTATAAATTCTTTAATTATGAAATTAGATAATATAAACTGGAAAATCTTAAAATATTTACAGCAAAATTCACGCCAGTCTAATACTGAAATTGCTAAAAAAGTAGGTATTACTTCACCTGCTGTAGCTGAAAGAATTAGAAAAATGGAAGATGCAGGTGTAATTGAAGGTTATTTTGCTAAAATTTCACATACAGAAACTAGTCACCAACTAAAGGCTATAATTACTTTAAGAGCATTTATGGGTCGCTTAAAACCATTTTTAGAAACTGTAAAAACGTTTGATGAAGTTGTAAACTGTTATAGAATTACTGGTAATGAAAATATTATTATGGAAGTTGTATTAAAAAACCAACAACACCTAGAACAATTAATTGACAGACTTATTACCTATGGAGAAACAAGAACACATATAGTACTTTCAAATATTGTTAATAACAATCCTATTTTAAAGAAAGTATAAAAATTAAAGATTAAACTTATCCTTCTGTATCAATAATTGTAAGTGCTAAACGAATTTTAAAATAAGGAATTTCAGTATTAAAATGCTCAAAATAAGGTTTTAAAGCAAATGGACTTTCTAATATATCTTTTGCTTTTCTTACTTTCTCCACTTCTTCTTTCGTTACAAAATCATAAATTTCAATATCTTTTCCTTCTGTATATAATACGGCTAAATGAGAAAAAATTGTAGTTGATTTTAAATTCCGTTTTTCAGCAATTTCATCAATTGTTAAACCTTCTTTATACAAATCATAAGTTATTTTATGCGTATCCTTTTTTTTACGAGTTTTAATTTTTTCATTTGAAAAAGCTACAATTTCAGCAATAAAATCTTCTCCATAAACTTCTAATTTACGCTGCCCTACTCCACTAATATCTAAAAAATCAGCTTCACTCATCGGTCTTGCACGTTCCATTTCTTTTAAAGTAGCATCATTAAAAACCAAATATGCTGGAATTTTTTCAGCCAAAGCAATTTCTTGACGCAGCTTTCTAAGTCTTTCAAATAAACTATCCTTAGCCACTTTTTTAGTTCTTGTTGTTTTTTCAACAACTGGTTTTTCTGTAAATTCAACTGGCTTAGTTAAATTCACTTTTTTATTTTCAAACAACACTTTTTTTGAAAAATAAGTAAGTTGTAAAGCGTTATTTTTATGAAAAGCAATTTCACAATACCCTTGATTAATTAGCTGAATTAAATATTGTTGCCAATCTCTCCAAGAAATTTCTTTACCAACTCCGTGCGATTTTAACGTATTATATCCTTTTTCTAAAATAGTAGCATTTTGTGCGCCTCTTAAAACATCTATTACAGTTCCAATGGCTTCACTTTCTTTTAAGCGTGTAATTACAGACAATGCTTTTTGGGCAATAATTGTTCCATCAAAAATTTTGGGCGGATTTTTACAAACATCACAATTTCCACAATTATCGGCCAACAATTCACCAAAATAACTCAGTAATATTTTTCTTCGGCAGGTTGTAGCTTCAGAAAACTGTTTCATTCTATCTAATTTAGCTGCTTGTACTTCTTCATTTGAAGCTCCGCTTATAAATTTCCGTAGTTGAATTACATCTGCATAACTATGAAATAACAAAGCATGAGCTTTTAAGCCATCACGTCCGCCACGTCCAATTTCTTGATAATAACCTTCAATATTTTTAGGCATATTATAGTGTATTACCCAACGTACATTAGATTTGTCAATTCCCATTCCAAATGCAATAGTAGCACATACAACTTGGGTTTTATCGTAAATAAAATCTTCTTGTGTTTTTGTACGTTCTTCAAAACTTAAACCTGCGTGGTATGCTGTAGCATTAATCCCATTTAATTTTAACTTATCGGCAATTTGTTGTGTTGATTTTCTGCTCAAACAATAAATAATTCCCGATTCTTTTGGTTGTTTTTTTATAAATTTAATTATCTGTGAAATTCTATCATTTGCAGGCCGCACCTCCAATTCAATATTTTTTCTATCAAAAGATGCGATAAATTGTGTTGCTTTTGAAATATTTAATTGCTCTATAATATCTGCTCTTGTAGCTTTGTCTGCGGTTGCTGTTAACGCAATAATTGGTGTATTGGGCAATGTATTTTTTAAAAATCCAAGCTGTTGGTACGAAGGCCTAAAATCGTGCCCCCAAGACGAAATACAGTGCGCTTCATCAATTGCAATACAACTTATAAATTCTTCATTTAAAATATTTTCTAGATACGATAAACTCTCTGGAGCAACATATAGAAGCTTTAACTCTTTTCTATAAATTTTCTCAAAAATCTCAGTTTGTTCTTCTGTTTCCTGACTGCTATTATAAAAATCCGCTTCAATTCCATTTGCTTTTAAACCGTCTACTTGATCTTTCATTAAAGCGATTAAAGGAGAAATCACCAAAGTTAATCCATCAAATAATAAAGCAGGTAATTGAAAGCAAATAGACTTCCCTCCTCCTGTTGGCATAATTACCAAATTATCGTTTTTTTCAAGTACAGATTCTATAATTTGCTGTTGTTGATCACGAAACGAATCGTATCCAAAATACTTTTTTAACGTAGGAATTAGTTTTTTTTGAGATTCTTTTAAAGTCATTTAACAAATTTTCCACAAAAATACATTTAATTAACAAATTAGAAGAAATTGAAATTACCAATGCTATTTGTAATATTATTTCAATATATTCTAAAGATTGTAAGTTTCATTTACAATATGTTAATTTTTTCATCAGATAGTTTAATTCATAAGGCTTAAACGTCAACTTCTTATAAAAAAAAGTATGATTCCCTCGTAAAACTTTTGTAATTTGGTCGGCTTAAAGTTAGACTTACAAAATAAATTAAAAAAAGATGAGTAAAATAATGACAGTCGACATATTGTCGAGTATTAAAGGAGCACAACCATCTGAGGCTGTGAACAAATTATTTGATGTAATTAAAAATGCACAACCAACAAATAATAATTCTTTAAATAATGTCAATTATAATTGCGTATCAGTTAATAATTTAAGAGAAGATGTTGTTATTGAAAGTTCGGCTAAAGAGAAACAACTAATTATTGAAAACTTCCCGAATAAAAAAAATGGTTATTTAGTAGTTGCAAAAGTTATTGAAGACTAAAACTAATAACCAATTATGAATTACAAGTTGTAATTTTTAAAATTCAACTATTAACAATTCAACACAAAATTAAATGGATTCTCAAATAAAATATATACACCAACAGTTGGTGTCTAAACAAATTACATGTACTGCTTTGGTACAAGAAAAATTAAGTTTACTTAAAAAAAACACACACAATACCGTAAATTCTTTATTAGAAACATCGGCATTAGAGTTGGCTTCAAAAGTAGATGCTAAAATAAAAAATGGTGAAAAAATAGGTCTTTTAGAAGGTATTCCTTTTGGAGTTAAAGATGTTTATATGTTACAAGGAACGTATACAACAGCTAGTTCAGACTTATTAAAAAAATACAAATCACCTTATACTGCAACAGCCATTCAAAAATTATTAGATGCTGGCGCAATACCTTTAGTAAAAGAAAATTGCGATAGTTTTGGTCACGGTTCTTCTAGTGAAAATACCATTTTTGGAGCGGTTAAAAACGCTGTAAATCCCGAATTGGTTGCTGGTGGATCTAGTGGTGGATCGGCAGTTAATGTAGCTAAAGATTATACTGTATTTTCAATTGGTGGAGATACGGGTGGTTCTATCCGACAACCTGCTGGCTACAATCATATTTATGGTTTAAAACCAACATATGGCCGCATTTCAAGATACGGAATAATGGCATATGCATCGTCTACCGACTGTGTAGGTCCTTTAGCTAAATCTGTTGAAGATATTCGTATTATTTTAAATACAATGAGCGGAAAAGATGTTAAAGACCAAACCTCAATTGTATCTAAAGAAATTGACGAAAAAGCAATTTCAAATACTTCTGTAAAAACAATAGGTTATTTTAAAAATTTTATTGAAAATGATGCAATTGATACTGAAGTAAAAGCTGAATTTTTAGCTTGTATTGAAAAAATTAAAGCAACAGGAGTTAAAGTTAAAGAACTAGATTTCTTTAAATCTGATATTTTAGTGTCAACATATTATACCTTGGCAATGGCAGAAACTGCTTCTAACTTATCGCGTTTAGATGGTACTAATTATGGTAACAGAATAGAATCTGAAAATTTAATTGAATCTTACGCTGTAACCCGTTCCGAAAATTTTTCAGAAGAAACTAAACGTAGAATTGTTGGAGGAAATCAAGTATTATCACAAGGTTTTTCTGATGAAATTTACTTAAAAGGATTGGCGTTAAGAGATCAAATTTCAGAAAACTTTAGTAAGGATTTTAAAGAGGTTGATGTTATTTTATCTCCAGTTACACCAAGTGCTCCACCTAAAATTGGAGAAAGTTTAAAAGATCCGCATGCGATGTATTTATCTGATGTGTATACTGTTGGATTTAGCTTAGGACAATTACCAACTTTAACCGTACCACAAGGAACAGTTACAGGATTGCAAATTACTGCGGCAAAAAATAATGAAGAACTTATATTGAAGTTTGCTAACTTCTTAAAAGAAACTATATAATGGAATTAGAACAATTAAATGCTGCTATTAAAAAGCACGATTTAGAATTGGTTATAGGACTGGAAACACACGTTCGATTAAATACCAAAACCAAGTTGTTTTGTTCTTGTCCAAATCAAGAAATTGAAACACCAAACACTAATATTTGTTCGGTTTGTACAGGACAAATGGGAGTTTTACCTGCCATAAACAAAGAAGCTATTACTAAGGCAATCTATTTTGGAAAAGCGGTAGAATCTTCTTTCGATAATGAAGTAATATCTTGGGACAGAAAACATTACGAATATCCAGACAATCCAAAAAACATACAAATAACGCAATTTCATAATCCTATAATTCCAGACGGACACGTTTCTTGTTATAGAAATGATGGCTCTCAGTTTACTGTAAATTTAACGCAAGTACATATTGAGGAAGATGCTGCAAAATTAGTGCACGAGAAAAAAGTTTCATTGGTAGATTTTAACAAAGCCGGCGTTCCTTTAATAGAAATTGTTACAGAGCCTTGTATAAGAAATATTGAAGACGCTTCAACCTACGCGCAATACATTCAACGTATTGTTCAAAACTTAGGAATTTCTGAAGCAAACTTAGAAAAAGGTGAATTTAAATCTGATGTTTCTGTGTCTTTACGTAAACGAAGAACCTACGATTTAAATCCAAGAACTGAAATCAAAAACTTAAATTCGTTTAAGTTTATGGTAGATGCCTTAAAGGAAGAAATTGAAAAACAACTCAACTATTACGTTGAACATAAAGAGTTTAGACCAGATCAAACAACGGTACTTTGGGATGCAGACTTAAAGCAAACCAAAACAATGCGTAAAAAAGAATTTGAAGCAGATTATCGCTTTATTTCTGAACCAGATTTACCTTTTGTAAGTATTAAAAATGAAATTAAAGCAATTACTGTAGATGCTAGCGCATTGCCTTTTGCAGTTGAAACAGTTTTAATTAAAGGTGGTGTTTTACCGCAAGACGCAAAGTTTTTTACCGCAGATGCTGTCCGTTCTAAAGTATTTATGGACATAAACAAGGTATTAAAAGATCCTTCTTTTGTTGCAAAAACATTGGTTAACAACATTAAACCTGATGATTATAGTGCTATAAATAATATTGAAAGTTTAATAGAAATTTTTCAATTATTTAAAGCTGAAAAAATCACTGCTGTATTAGCTCAAAACGGAATTACGGAGTATTTAAAAGACAGAACTTTTGATTACAATAAGTATTTTGAAGAAAATACCATTTCAGAAGAAAAAATAGAAGAAGCTATTGTTAAAGTTATTACTGAAAATAAAGCAATTGCAAATGATATTAAATCTGGAAACCAAGGAAAAGCTGGTATTTTAGTAGGAAAAGTAATTGCTATTATTGGAAAAGGTGCTTCTGGAAAAGTTATTAGAGAGGGAATTTTAGATAAACTTTCAGCCAAAAGTCAAAAAGCAAAAACCGAAAGTGAGCAGCTAAAAGCTACAAACGAACAGCAAAAAGCGAAAGCTGAAGAAGATACATTTCCTGATATTCCAATCATTATAAAAGATGATTATAGAACACATAAAGCTTCTGAAATTTCAGAAAAAAATATTTCAGAGAAAATTACGCTAGCTGGTTGGGTTGCAAGTGTACGTGATCACGGAGAATTAATGTTTATTGATTTACGAGATTCTAGCCAAGAAATTTTTCAAGTACGTTTAAGTCGTGAATCATTTCCAAATATAGATGAATTGGTGAAGTTAAAACCAGAGTCTGTAATTTCGGTTACAGGTACGGTTGTACAACGTAATGAAGACGATTATAACGCGAGTTTAAGAACTGGAAAAATTGAGTTAGAAACTTCAGAATTAGATATTTTAAATTTATCTAAAACATTGCCTTTTGAAATAAAAAGAGCTGCTAAAACTAGTGAAACTGTTCGTTTTCAATACAAATTTTTAGATCATAGAAATGATGCGGTTAGAAAAGCTATTGTAAACCGTCATAAAGTAATAAAATTACTACGCGATATTTTAGATGAAGAAGAATTTTTAGAAATTGAAACACCAATTTTAACTGCTGGAACCGATGAAGGAGCAAGAGAATTTATTGTTCCGACACGTAAACAACCTGGTTCTTTTTACACCTTACCACAAGCACCTCAGCAATTTAAACAAATGCTAATGGTTAGTGGTTACGAAAAATATTTCCAAATTGCGCGTTGTTTTAGAGATGAAGATTCTAGAGGTGACCGTCAGCCAGAATTTACCCAATTAGATATTGAGATGGCTTATGCAAGTATGCAGCAAATTATTGATTTAAACACCAAAATGTTTAATGAAATAGTGAAGAAAATATATGGTAAAAAATGGATTTTACATCCGTTTGAAGTATTGACTTACAAAGAAGCAATGGACAATTATGGTTGTGATAGGCCAGATTTACGTTATGGCTTAAAAATGCAAGATATTACAAGTATTGTAAAAGATACTACATTTCAAGTATTTAGCAAACCTATTGAACAAGGCGGTATTGTAAAATGTATTAAAGTTTCTGCTAAAGAACAAGGAAACAGCCGTATGTCTAAAGGTCAAATTGAAAACTTAACTGCCATTGCACAACAAAATGGATTAGGTGGATTGGCTTATATTATTGTAAATGAAAACGACTTACAATCGCCAATAATCAAGTTTTTAGGTGCTGAAATTGCTGCCGGAATTATTAATGAAACCAATGCAGAAGTTGGTGATATTGTGTTTTTCTCAGCCGCAGATTACGAAACTGCAAACAAAGCATTAGATGCAGTTAGACAAGAAATGGGTAAAATTTTAGGGTTGATAAACCCAAAAGAATTACGTCCGGCTTGGGTAGTTGATTTTCCAATGTTTGAAAAAACAGATGAAGGAAGATGGACGTTTACACACAACCCATTCTCAATGCCTGCTATTTACGATTTAGAGAAGCATCTAAATGGTAAAGAAGATGAAATTGGAACAATTATCGCCCAACAATACGACCTTATTTTAAATGGTTTTGAAATTGGTGGAGGATCAGTTCGTGCACATAAAGCGGAGATTTTAGAAGCAACTTATAGAAATATGGGTTACAATAAAAACGAAATGATAAAAAGTGTTGGAGCAATGTACAAAGCATTTCAATATGGTGCACCACCACACGGAGGAATTGCTTGGGGAATTGACCGTTTAATGATGATTTTAGAGAAAAAAGCGTCTATTAGAGAAGTGATGGCATTTCCAAAAACAGGAACTAGTGACGATTTATTGTTTGGAGCTCCTTCAAAATTATCTGATAAAAAAGTTGAGGAGCAAAATGTGAGGGTTATAAAATAATTTAACTCTAAAAAAACTGTTTAATTACAGTCATTAAATATATATTTCAACACCACTCAATAAACTAATTTATGAGTGGTGTTTATATTTTTTATGGCAATTACTTTTTAAGATTTATTTCACCATATTAATTAATAGCCTTTTAAAACATTCATAATTTCTAAAAATCTAGTATTTTTACAGAAGCTATAATACGATTCCTTATAAATGACTACTACAAAAAAAGACAACTGGAAAATTTGTAATACCTGTAAAGGTCAAGGAAAAAAAAGGCGAAGAATTCGTAAAAAAGCACTACTAAATTATCAAAAAGCATTAGATACATTTAATAAATCGAGTACAAACAAAACACCTCCTAAACGCCCTCGAGGTCACTTAGAAGTTTGCTCAAAGTGTGGTGGATCTGGTTTAGTTACAGCCACAGAAACTACAATTCCTAAAACAGATACTTATCCGCATATTGCAATAATAGGCGCAGGTATTGGAGGTGTAGCATTAGCAGTTGCCTGTCAACATAGAGGCATTCCATTTACACTATATGAGCGCGATAGTGATTTTAATGCTAGATCTCAAGGGTATGGACTCACATTACAACAAGCAAGCAAAGCAATTGATGGTTTTGGACTTTTCTCTCTAAAAGAAGGTGTGGTTTCTACACGGCACATTGTACATACCACAACTGGAACTATAATTGGTGAATGGGGTATGCGAAAATGGTTGCACGAAAATTCTAAAACAACTCCAAAACGCACTAATATACATATTGCAAGACAATCGCTTCGTTTAAATTTACTGAATCAACTTAACAATAACTCAGTACAATGGAATCATCAACTTATTGCATTAAAAAACAATAGCGATAATTCTATAGATTTAAGCTTTAAAGTTAATGACTCTATTAAAAATACCAAAGCAGATTTAATTGTTGGTGCTGATGGTATTCGAAGTACTGTCCGCAAATTTTTATTTGATGAAGAAACAATGCCACTTCGTTATTTAGGTTGTATTGTAATATTAGGTATTTGTCCTTTAAAAAATATTGAAACAATTAAAAGTGAATTGCTAGATTGCAAAACAGTTTTTCAAACAGCCAATGGAAACGAACGCATTTACGTAATGCCTTTTACTTCAAACACTTTAATGTGGCAATTAAGTTTTCCAATTTCAGAATCAAAAGCAATAAAGTTAAGTGCATTAGGCCCTTCTGCATTAAAAAAAGAAGCATGTAAAAGAACACAATGGCACACGCCTATTCCTGAACTAGTAACAGCTACTTTAGAAACTCAAATTTCTGGTTACCCTGTTTACGATAGAGAATTATTGAAACCAGAGCTATTAGAAAAATCAGGACCTATAACATTAATTGGAGATGCAGCCCACCCAATGAGTCCGTTTAAAGGACAAGGAGCCAATCAGGCTCTGTTAGATGCTTTAAGTTTGGCAAGAAACATAACTACTGGTTGCAGCCCTTATATAAATTGGAAAGAAATTGGAATTAGAAAAAGTGTTTTACAAAATTTTGAAGAAGAAATGCTAAAACGTAGTGCTATAAAAGTGAAAGATTCTGCCAAAGCAGCACAATTTTTACATTCAGATATAGTGCTTCATAAAGGAAATGAACCTAGAGGGCGGTGCGAAAAAAATGTCTATAAAAGAAGTGATGACATTCCCTAAAACTGGAACCAGTGACGATTTACTTTTTGGAGCTCCTTCTATGTTATCAGATAAAAAAGTTGAAAAACAGAATGTGAGGGTTATTAGATAATTAAAAATTATATAGGGAGCTTAAAAGCTCCCTATATTAAATCAAATCATATTTATTTACCGAATTTAACTTATTAGAAAATAGAATGCTTAGTTATTATAGAACATTATTTGCATGCTCATCTCTTTTCTGACTAGGTAAGTTTGCTAAATGTTTTACCAAATAACAGACAGAACCTAATATTGGTAAAAAGATTATTAAAAGCAGCCAAATAAAGTAATTTCTACCTTTTTCGTGTCTGGAAACCAAATAAAGTGAACTGAAAAACAATGAAACAATAACAGCCAACACTGCTATTATTTCAAATGGACCAATCATTAATAGTATTGAATTCATAATTTTTTATATTAAAATTTAGGTTAATATTATTAGCAACACCAAGCTTGAGCCCAAACTGTACCACCCGAAAATGGAATTGCTGAAGGTTCTCCAATTTTTTCACAACCATTAGCATCCCCACTATTAATAGCATCCTGTACTTCATATTCTAAATCTGCTTGAGCAGCAGGTTCGGTCAAACCAACTCCTATACTATAATAAGTATTCCAATAACCGCAAGAAGCTGTTTTATTCGCTAAAGATAATTCTAAATTAATTTTTTTAGAATTATTCGATGTAATTTCTTTCAAAAAAGTTAATAAAATAAATGTCTTAATGTTTTTTAATGACTTTATTTCATTTGATTGGTTTATATATCCTGAAAATTCTGGAGTTACAATATATGCTATATTATTATCGTTCAATGATATCTTATATCTTTCATCTCTTTCCAAAACTATATAACCATCCTTAAATATAACTGTAAAATCAGATAAAGAATGAAATTCCCCATTGAATTTAAATTGCTTTTTTGAGGATGCTTTATAATTAGTTCCCATAGTATTTTTTGTTACTATAATTTCGGTAGCACCTAAATTTTGAAAAAAGGGCGTAACAAAATCAGTTGATTTTTTTAATTCTATTTTTTCTTCTAAATTGAAACTCTTTAATTCAATTTGATTATCATCATTACTACAAGATAATAAAATAATTAGTATAATAATTGTGAAAGTTATTTTTTCCATTTTAATTAAATTAGTTAATAGCGCATAATTGCGCTTTAATATTTTGTTATGTCTTCGAGGAGTATTACTTTCGTTTTACTTCCTCTGTTTGTATTAATTAGCTAGGTCATAGTTAGTTGGTTTTAGGTTAAACATTTTATTAGCGTATTGTGTTCTTAAAATTTTACAAACAGAGGATTTTTCTGTTTAGATAATAAGGATGAGATTCCTGCTTTCGCAGGAATGACAATAAAAATGGAATTTCTGTATTGAATGAAATGAAAAATTTAAATGAGAATTTTATTGGTTTTACATGTTTCATAGTACAACTTTTACTCTTTTTCAAGTTAAATTTATAAAAAAAAAAAAAAAAATTGGCAAGTTAATATTGCTTTATTTCACTAGAAAACAAAATTTTACGGATTCCTTACACTTAAGTAGAAAAAAACCTTACTTAATTGCAAAAGTGTAAGTTTTATTAGGAGTTAGAGTATAAATTTAGGTTATTAATATGTTTAAAAACACTACATTCTGAACTTGATTAGCTACGCTGAATCTTCGATTTCAGAATCGCATCATAAGTGCCACTAATTTATATGAGAACCTCAATCAAGTTCAGGTTGACGGAAACGTCATATTAAGCTTTTCGAAATAGATTAACTAACTAATAAACCAACTTCGACAAGCTCAGTTTGACAAACTAGACATAATTACTACTACAAATTATACCCAATAGAAAACATTACAATTCTTGGTAAAATATAGGTTTTAGAATCTGAAATTATATACGAAGAAAAGCTATTTTGTTGTTTATATTTTACATTAAATAAATTTTGAGCATCTAGTTTAAAACTCCAAGCACTGTCTTCATTTTTATAAGAAAGTGTTGCATTTGCAAGTTGATAGGTGTTTTTTTGATTAAATGTTTTGTTTTCATAATTGTAATTTTCGTATTCAAAAGAAAAAATAAATCCTTCTAAAAAGTCGTAATCAATATTTAAGTATGGTTGGTTCGTAATAAATTTTGAAGTTGAATTACTAGAAGTATAATTACCAATACTTTGCTCAAAACCAGCTTCTATAGTTGGAAATTTATCAAACAAAGTTTTTACGGAAAGGGTATAACTATAATTGTTACTTTTATTGGTTACAAAAGCCTCATTTATATTTTGTAGATATTTGGAAGTTAAAATTCGTGTATCCAAGCCATACTTGAATTTCTTTATTTTTTTATCAATATTTAAATTAAAAGACCAATTTTCTGATGCATTATCTACCATTATTGGAGAAATATATTGATCGGTTTCGTTAAATTGTACTGCATTTTGAAGTCCTTTAACTTTTTTAGTATAATTTATTCCTCCAAACAACATTAAACCTCGGTACAAACTAAAACGGCTGTAATACATTCTTGCAGTATGATACAACTCATTCTCTAAATGTTCGTTTCCTTTGTACACCGAATTATACGACTGTAAATAAAACCGATTTGCCAATTTTGAAGCATCTGAAAAAGCACTTTTTAACTGATAATTTATTTTTATTTTTTTGGAATTACTAAACTTAATTTCTGCTGAAAAATCTGGTAACATTACTATTTTATTATTTTTTTTAGTTTGCTGCTGCTTTAAATTCCAATTATAATTATGCAAAAAAGCACCTTGTTTTAATTCAAAAATACCTGTTTTAAATTTATAATGAACGCCTAAAAATAAATCGTTTAACCTGTAGTCTAAATCGTTTCCAAAACCTGCGGAAGCAAAATTATTTGTAGTTCCATCTTGCAATTTCTGACTATCTTCTGTAAAAAAGGCTTCGTTGCTATATTTATTACCTAAAGTTGTATAAATATGGTTAAAATTATTTAACACCCAATAATGTTTAAAAACACTATGTATTGTAGTGTTTTGTATTTCTTTATGTTGATTTATACTATAATTTCCTGACTCCTCAACAGGAATTAAACCTTGTAAAATAGCATTGTTTGTTCCCCATAGTGTGCTTGGGTTATTTTTATCGAAAGTAACATCTGCAGCAAAAGAAAACGTATGTTTATTCGACATTTTTTGATGCCATTCAATATTCTGATTTAAATAAATTGCTTCCGCATTATTTTCTGAAAATATAGATCTGTCTTCATTTTCAATACGTGAAATAATATTATTACTTTTTAAATTATCGGTTTTTTTAAATTGCGTTTTAAAATACCATTGTTGGTTTGTAGTAGGTGCATATTCTATATTAAATTTCCCAATCCCTAAAATATTTCTACTGTTTGAAGTGTTTTCTTTTTCTTCAGTAAATGCAGTATATTGATTTATATTTTCTGTTAACGTTTTATTTTTTGAATGTGAAAAAATTGCATAGCCAGAAATATCTAATTTACTATTTACAACATTAGTAATATTTAAAGCTCCAAATTTGTTGGAGCTAGTTACCAAATCTTGTGTTTCCATAAAGTTAGCAAAATCGCTTCTTGAAACATTGTAAATGGAACCATCTCCTTTTAAAGCGGCACTAATACCTCCTTGAAAACTCATATAATCTCTAAACGTAAAAGTTTTTTCGCCAGTATTGTTTATATTTCCTATAAAATTTATGTTGGTTTTTGGGCTGTAATAAAATAAATTACTGTGCGTTCTATAAAAATCTTTATTTCCTTTACCCGCCTCTATATCTCCAAAGGCAAATTGTTTTTTATCTTCTTTTAATAGAATGTTCATTGCCATTTCGTCTGTATCAGATACATTTTTTAAAAAAGCAATTTCGTTGTAATTATCTATAACTTGTATTTTATCAACAGCATTTGCAGGTATATTTTCAACTGCCAATTTTGAACCACCACCAAAAAACTTTTTACCTTCTACCAATAAGGTAGTTACTTTTTTACCTTGTACCGTTACACCTCCATTTTTATCTACCTCAACTCCTGGCAATTTTTTAAGTACATTTTTTAGTTTACGTTCTTCGCCTGTTACAAATTTATTTGTATTGTAGGTTATAGTATCTTCTTTAACGGTAACAGGCATTTCAATAATTACCTCTTGCAATTGGTTTGGTGCATCTTTTAAAACAATACTTTTTTGTGAGTTCTCAGTAGCTGTAAACTTAAAACTAGCCGTTTTAAAACCCATATAACTTACAGAAATGGTATAAACCTGATTTTTTGTGAGTTCTAATTTATACAAACCATCGGTATCTGTAATAGCAAATTGTAAATTTTTAGAGACATCAGCTGGTTTTGCTAGTACGTTTGCATAACTTAAAGGGTTTTGTAAACTGTCTTTAACACTACCTTTTAAGGTAATGGTTTGGGCATTTGTAAAAAAAATACCGATTATAAAAAACCCTAAAATAGCACTATATTTTTTAAGCATACACTAAATTCTTTCAAAAATATTTATCTCTTAATAAAGCCCCCCATCATTTCTCTAATTCTTTCTTGATATTTCTCTTCTGTAATAATTTTACCTTTAAATGGTTTAATTATAGGTTTTTCTTTAGGAAACAAAACAATTTCCGTTGCAAAAAAGGTATAATGTGTATCTTTTAACTCCAATACTAACCCAGGTAAACCAACAAATTGTTTCGGCCCAGAGGCTACTGATATTTCTGGAGTATACCAAGCTATTATTTCGAATGTATATACACCCGTTGAGTTTTTATTTGTTACGCTAGAAATCGCTTTGTAGCATAAATAATTATTAATTTTTTTAGTCTCTTGTGTTAGTATCCATTTTATATTTGATGGTTGTGTTTCTACTAATATTTCTCCATCAACTTTTCTCAATTGTATATCTTCATTCAGGTCGCAATAATAGCTGCCGTTACTTATTAATTTACTTGCAATTGACGCTCCTTTTGGTTTTAATCCATTATCCAATTCATCCTTTACGGAGAAAATTGATTTTTTATTTACAAATTCTAATTTAAACTTAACATCAGCAATAAATTCATATAATCCTTTATACATGTCCTTTACATTCTTTTTTGCATTATTTCTCTTAGTAATTTCATTTTTATTTAGTGCGAATTTATAATAAACACTACCATAAATATCTTTGTTTTGTGCAATAATATTTATTATTGGAAAAATAATAAATAGAATTAATGTTATTTTTTTCATTTTAATTATTTTAAATTACAAAACAAAATAAAGAGGAGTTATTGTATTACTCCTCCTTATTTTATTAATTATCGTTTTACTATATATTACCAGCAGCATCAATTTCTTCCCAAGAATATCCCATGCAAAGAGCATATGCCAAATTCATATGATTAAATATTGATTCGTCAGAACCTCCTGCCTCTGCCTCAGATTCTCCAGCATCAAATGCCGCCTCATCACATGAATCTAAAACTTCAGTCTTACTGTCTAATGATAAAACAGTATTTGATTCAACTTTAGAATTTGCATTGACAAAACTTACAGTTGCAAATACAAATACCATACTAAAAATTATTCTTTTCATTTTATTAAAATTTAAATTAATTAATAGCGCGTAATTGCGCTTTATATTTTTTTAATTCTGCGAGGAGTATTACTTTTGCAACACTTTCCTCTGTTTGTATTAATTAGCTAGGTCATAGTTAGTTGGTTTTAGGTTAAACATTTTATTAGCGTATTGTGTTCTTAAAATTTTACAAACAGAGGATTTTTCTGTTTAGATAATAAGGATGAGATTCCTGCCAAAGTTTATCTTGAGCGAAGTCGAAAGGCAGAAATGACAGTTTAAAATAAAATGGAAATTTTATTGGTTTTGCATGTTTCATAGTACAACTTTTACTCTTTTTCAAGTTAAATTTATAAAAAAAAAAAAAAAAATTGGCAAGTTAATATTGCTTTATTTCACTAGAAAACAAAATTTTACGGATTCCTTACACTTAAGTAGAAAAAAACCTTACTATAAATCAGGCTTGCTATTTTTAGATTAATAACTACTTTTACTCAAATTAAACAAACGTATTAAATGCAACAATTCACCTTACTTTTCGCCAGTATTTTCGGAGGTTTAGCAGTTATATTTGGAGCTTTTGGAGCACATGCTTTAAAAAAAATACTGAATACAGACCAATTAAAAAGTTTTGAAACTGGTGTAAAATACCAAATGTACCACGCAATAGTTTTATTAGTAATCGGATTTAATTTCAATTTAGAAACTGCTTCAGAAAAATATATGGTATATAGTTTTATGGCTGGTATTATTTTATTCTCTTTTAGTATTTATGGATTGGTATTATCTTCAGCAAAAAATAAAAAATTACGATTTCTAGGTCCAATTACACCGCTTGGTGGCTTACTATTAGTTTGTGGTTGGTGCTTGTTATTTTATACTATTTTAAATATAAGCTAACAATAAACTTATAATAATTAAGGCTTTATCAAAAAGATTTCCACGGTCCTACCTCCCTCGCAATGACGAATTATAAATGCTATTTTTTTTGTAGATTTACCACTAAATCAACTCTTCCATTAATGAAAAACAACACTTTTAAAGTAATTGCATTAATATTAACAATTACTACACTATTTTCTTGTAAAAACAACAGTACTGAATTTACCCAAGAAAAAACAAATTATGTTCAAGAAAATTACAACAAAATAGAAACTACCATCACTATGCGCGATGGTGCTAAACTATTTACCTCAATTTACACACCAAAAGATACTAGTAAAGCCTACCCTATTTTATTACAACGCACACCTTACAGTACCAGACCTTATGGAGCAAATAAGTTTAAAACACGTATTGCACCAAACGAACATTTAATGAAAGAAGGCAATATTGTGGTATATCAAGATGTGCGTGGACGTTGGATGAGTGAAGGAACCTACGACAATATGCGCGCCTATATTCCAAACAAAAAAGATAGCACTTTTGTTGATGAAAGTTCCGATACGTATGATACTATTGATTGGCTAGTAAAAAATATAGAAAACAACAACGGAAATGTTGGTACTTGGGGAATTAGTTATCCTGGTTTTTATAGTACATATTCAACTATTGATGCGCATCCTGCTTTAAAAGCTGCATCACCACAA
This sequence comes from Lutibacter sp. A80, assembly GCF_022429645.1. GTDB lineage: Bacteria > Bacteroidota > Bacteroidia > Flavobacteriales > Flavobacteriaceae > Lutibacter. Next base: position 3,699,490 of record NZ_CP092480.1, on the reverse strand, counting down.
GCTAGTATTGCCGATTTTTATTTCGATGATTTTCACCATAATGGTGCTTTTTTATTGAGTTATTTTAGAGCAGTTCCATTGTTTGGAACTCCAAAAGATACACCTACTGATACAGCATGGTACAAAATTCCAGACCTTAAAACAAAAGATCAATATCAGTTTTTTTTAGATGCTGGTCCTTTAAGTAATTTAGATCACTTTTTTGAATATGAAAAATTAGACAATCCTGCATTAAAAAACAGTGAGAACACAAGTGATTTCTTTTGGAATGAACTGAAAGAACATCCAAATTACGATGAAGTTTGGCAAAGTAAAGGTCTTATTCAGCACTTAAAAAATGTAAAAACACACGTAGCAACAATGGTAGTTGGTGGTGCTTTTGATGCTGAAGATCTATACGGTCCTTTAGAAACCTACAAAACCATAGAGAAATACAATAAAGACAATTATAATACTTTAGTTTTTGGACCTTGGAGTCACGGACAATGGGCAAGTACCAAAACTAAAAATAGTGTTGGAAATTATTATTTTGGCGATTCCATCTCTATAAAGTTTCAAGAACAAATTGAAACTAAATTCTTTAACCATTTTTTAAAAGGAAGTGGTAATAAAAATACTGGTTTACCTGAAGCTTATGTGTATGATACTGGAAAAAAAGAATGGAATAGTTATAATGTTTGGCCACCAGAAAATTCTGAAAAAGAAACGTTTTATTTAAGTGATAATCAAGAATTAACTTCTAAAAAAGGAAAAGAAATAGGTATTCAATTTATTAGTAATATTAAAAAACCTGTTCCGTATTCCGAAGATATTAAAACGGTTTTTACACCTAGAAAATATATGACAGATGATCAACGTTTCGCCGCCAGAAGAAGTGATGTTTTAGTGTTTGAAACCGATTTTTTAGATGAAGAAATTACAATTAGCGGAGAAATTTTAGCAAAATTACAAGTAGCAACAACTGGAACAGCTGCCGATTGGATTGTAAAAATTATTGATGTACATCCTTCAGATTCTAAAGAAAATAATAAGGATATGCAAAATCATTTAAAAATGAGCAATTATCATTTAATGGTGCGTAGCGAAGTTATGCGAGGAAAATTTAGAAACAGTTTCACCTATCCAGAACCTTTTATTCCAAACAAAAAAACTGCTGTGAATATTAAATTACAAGATATACATCATACATTTAAAAAAGGGCATAAACTACAAATTCAAGTGCAAAGTACTTGGTTTCCGTTAATTGATTTAAATCCACAAACGTATGTAGATAATATTTTTAAAGCGAAAGAAGAAGATTTTAAAACACAAACACATACTGTTTTTACATCTTCAGCAATTGAGTTTACAGTGTTAAAATAAAAAATTGTATATTATATATTTAAAACATATTTTGTTTTTTTAAAACTAATTGTCAATTCTACATAGATTGGAATCTGTTTTTATAACATGTAGATTCCTGCCGAAGTTTATCTTGAGCGAAGTCGAGAGACTGGAATGACAAGAATACTAAAATTTATATCTTATGAAATATTCTACTTTATTTTTCAGCTTTATAGTAATGCTACTAATTTCTTGTAAAGAAAAACCTTCAGAAAAATTAGCTATGCAAATGGTAAATAACACTCATTCTTCTTTTGAAGTAGAAACCATTGTTAGTGATATGGATATTCCTTGGAGCATGGTTTTTTTACCAGATAATTCTCTATTAATTACAGAATTAAAAGGTGAATTAATTCATTTTAAAAACGGTGTAAAAACTAGTATTAAAAATGTACCAGAAGTTTTTGCTAGAGGTCAAGGTGGTTTATTAGATATTGAATTAGATCCAAATTATAGCAAAAATGGTTGGTTGTATTTATCGTACGCTTCAAACATAGAAAACGATGGTAATGGTGGAAATACAACTATTATGAGAGCAAAATTAAAAGATGGTGCTCTAACTGAAACCAAGGTATTATACAAAGCTACTCCAAACACAAAAAGCGGAACACATTTTGGATCTCGCATAGAATTTGACAAAGATGGTTATTTATATTTTTCAATTGGGGATCGTTATGTTAGAGATGAAAATCCACAACATATTACTAAAGATGCCGGAAAAATTTATAGAATAAACAGTGATGGTACAATTCCAACAGACAACCCTTTTTACAATACAAAAAATGCTAAAAAGGCAATCTATTCTTACGGACATAGAAATCCACAAGGAATGGCATTGCACCCGATAACTGGTGAAATTTGGATACACGAACACGGTCCAAAAGGTGGCGATGAAATAAATATTATAAAAGCTGGTAAAAATTATGGATGGCCAAAAGCGTCTTTTGGGGTTAATTACAGCGGTACAAAATTTACTGATAAAACTTCTATTAAAGGAATGGAAAACCCTATTCACCATTGGACTCCTTCTATTGCGCCAAGCGGAATGACATTTGTTACAAGCGATAAATATCCAAACTGGAAAGGAAATGTACTGGTCGGTTCTTTAAAATTTCAATATATAAGTCGTTGTGTTTTAGAAAACAATAAAGTAGTAAAAGAAGAAAAATTACTAGAAAATATTGGTCGTATACGTTGTGTACGTCAAGCTCCTGATGGTTATATTTACGTGGCTGTCCAAAATTTAGGAATTGTACGTTTAACACCATCACTTTAAAAAATTATTAATGACAGCTTTTCCAGTTTCAGCCTCAACACTTTCTGAAAATCATCTAGGTAAATTTGTAATAGAAAACTATAATTTACCTACAAATAGTACTTGTAAACTATATAGAACAGGTATTAACCATACGTATTTTATCACAACTAATAACACCAAATACGCGTTAAGAGTTTACAGTTATAATTGGCGAACTAAACAAGAAATTAAAGAAGAACTTCAACTTTTAAATGAATTAGCTACTCATAATTTAAGTGTTTCATTTCCTATTAAAAATAAAAAAGGAAACTTAATTCAAGAAATTAATGCTCCTGAAGGTAATCGATTTGTTGTGCTTTTTTCTTTTGCTGAAGGGAAAAAAGTACGATTTATGACTCCTGAAACTTGCTTTAAAATTGGTAAGCTTATTGCTGGTTTTCATAAAGTTACACATAACAAAAATGTAAATCGTATTAATTATACTTCAGAAACATTGGTTCAATTTCCTTACAAATATGCTTGTAATTATTACTCTGAAGCATTGCCTGAAATGAAATTTATTAAAGAACAAGGAAACTTAATTTGTAAACTTTTTAAACAAGCAGATGCAACACAAATTAAAAGTGGAATTGTACATCTAGACATTTGGTATGATAATATGAATATTACAAATGAAAATGAAATTACCATATTTGATTTTGATTTTTGTGGAAATGGTTGGTTACTATTTGACGTGGCATACTTTACAAATCAACTTTTTAATATTGAATTGGATAAAAAAGAATATGAACTTAAATTAAATCATTTTTTAAGTGGATATCAAAGTATTTTAAATCTCACAAAAACAGAATTAAAATTATTACCAAGTGCTGCAACAGCAATACAATTATTTTATTTAGGTGTTCAAGCACAAAGATTTGATTGGTCTAATATATTTTTAACAGAAAATTATTTAAAAATGTATGTTAACCGCATAAAATCTTGGATTAATTATTCTAAACAATAAAGAAAATATCAACAGTTTGTAATATAAAATAGGCTTAATTTATTTATTTTTGAAATTCAAATTTTTTAAATATGAAGCCTCTTTCAAGACTTACATTATTAACTTTTATTTTATTGTTAAACCTTCAAATAAATGGCCAAGAAAAGCAACCTTTAGAACTTTGGTATAACACACCTGCCGTTGATTGGATGACAGAAGCACTACCTATTGGAAATGGTTATATTGGCGCTATGATTTTTGGAGACCCCGCAGAAGAACATATTCAATTTTCTGAAGGAACCTTATGGTCTGGTGGTCCAGATTCTAATCCAGATTACAATTTTGGAATTCAAAAAAATGCTTATAAAAACTTACCCAAAGTTAGAGACTTTCTAAAGGAAGGTGCATATAAAAAAGCGGACTCTTTAGTTAAAAAATCTTTTGTTGGTAAAATAAATAACGGTAAAAAATATACAGCAGAATTTGGAGATTACGGCTCTCAACAAACTATGGGAGATATTTTTGTAAAAGTAGCACATAAAAAGGGTGAAATTACAAATTACAAACGTAGTTTAGATATTAATAAAGCTATAGCTAAAGTACATTTTGAAGTAGATGGCACCACATACAACCGTGAATTTTTTGGAAATTACCCTAAAAACCTAATGGTTTATAACTTTAAAAGTTCTAAGAAAACCAGTTATGAAATTCGATTTAAAACGCCACATGCTTTAGTAAAAGAAAATTTCACTAACAATACTTATAGTTTTCAAGGAAAAGTTCCAGATAACGGAATGGGATTCGAAACTAAATTACATTTTAAAATTACTGAAGGTACAGTAAGTTATAAAAATGGTATAATTTATATAAAAGATGCAAAAGAAGTTACCATTTTACATGCTGCTGCAACTTCCTTTTTATTAAAATACCCTAATTATAGTGGAACAGATTACAAAGCCATCAATACAAAAAATATAGAAAGTGCTGCTTTAATTTCATACAACGATTTAAAAGCTGAACATATAGCAGATTATACCAATTTATTTGATAGAGTTCAATTAAATATAGAAGGAAATTCTTTTCCAGAATTACCTACAGATAAAAGATTAGAAAATTATTATACAAGCCAAAACACTGTTGGAATAGAGGTTTTATACTTTCAATACGCACGTTACTTAATGATTTCTGGAAGTCGCCCAAAAACAATGTCTATGCATTTACAAGGAAAATGGAATAACTCCACAAGTGCTCCTTGGGCCGCAGATTATCATAGTAATATAAATTTACAAATGATTTATTGGCCTGCTGAACTCACAAATTTATCGGAATGTCATGTGCCTTTTTTAAATTATATAGAAAGTCTTGTAGAACCAGGTAAATTAGCTTCAAAAGAATTTTTTGATACCAGAGGTTGGATGGTAAATACTATGTGCAATGCTTTTGGATATACTTCACCAGGATGGGGAATTCCTTGGGGATTTTTTCCAGGTGGAGCTGGATGGTTTTCTCAACATTTATGGGATCATTATGATTTTACTCAAGATTCTGAATTTTTAAAATCAAAAGCATATCCAGTTATGAAAGAAGCTGCTTTATTTTGGATTGATTATTTAACTTTAGATAACCAAGGAAATTTAGTTTCAACTCCTTCATATTCTCCGGAACATGGCGGAATTTCTAATGGAGCATCTATGGATCATCAAATAGCTTGGGATTTACTTAACAACTGTATTAAAGCTGCAAAAGTTTTAAATATTGATGATGATTTTACAAAAAAAGCAAAAGAAGTTAGAGATGCAATTTTAAAACCTAAAATTGGTAGTTGGGGACAATTACAAGAATGGAACGAAGATGTAGATGACCCTAACAGCAAGCACCGCCATATTTCTCACCTATTTGCACTGTATCCTGGAAATCAAATATCTACAACAAACACACCTAAATTAGCAGATGCTGCTAAAGTTACTTTAAACGCAAGAGGTGATAGTGGAACTGGTTGGTCTTTAGGATGGAAAGTTAATTTTTGGGCACGACTAAAAGATGGAAACCGTGCGCATAAATTACTTCAAAATTTATTAAACCCTGTGTATTCAAAAGAAATTAGAATGGCAAATGGAGGTGGTACTTATCAAAACCTATTGTGTGCGCATCCACCATTTCAATTAGATGGGAATATGGGAGGTGCTGCAGGTATGGTTGAAATGCTTTTACAATCTCAAACCGGTACTATAGAATTATTACCTGCCCTACCAGATACTTGGAAACAAGGTGAAGTTAAAGGCTTAAAAACTAGAGGTGGTTTTGAAGTTGATATTGCATGGGGAAAAGGTAAATTAACCAAAGCCACAATTAAAGGAACACCTAACAAAAAGGGTATTTACAGCATTAAAAACGGTAAAACCAAAAAGTTTAAACTTAATAGTAAAGGTTTGTTTGAAATATTAAAGTATTAATCCTAAAATAATAGCAAGAAATAAAATAAATACAAGCACAGTTGTTTTCCAAAACAAATGTGCTTTTTTTAATTCCATAAAATAAAAAGATACACCTAAAAATTTAACAACTGAAATCCCTAAAATAAGCAATGCTGTAGATTTTAAGTTTAAAGTAAAATTTGAAATTAAAGCTGTAGTTATTGTTAATAAAATTAGTGCAAACCAAACTTTTAAAAATATTTTATTTGTCATTATACTAAAAAATTAAATAAATTATTGGAAACAATAACAACCAAATTAAATCGCACATATGCCAAAAAGCAGCACTAGCTTCAAAATCTTCAATAGTGGTAGTTATTTTTTCTTTTTTAATTCCTCTATATACACTCAGTAAAATTACAATTCCCACAATTACATGAATCACATGAAACAAGGTTAACATCCAATAAAATGAAAAAAAAGTATTATAATTCATGGTATAACCTGCATCAATTTTAAAGTAATATTCAACAGATTTTAATATTAAAAATAACAATCCACCTAATAGTGTCAATCTTAAAAATAAAAGTGTGTTTTGAATCTTAGCCTCCTTAAAACTATGTACAGATTTTGCCATAAAAAACCCACTTGTAAGTAAAAAAACTGTATTAATAGCTCCAAAAGTAGAGTTTAATAACAATTGTGAATTATGAAAAACTTCAGGTTCGTCTTTACTATAATAAACCATAGCCACCAATGCCATTCCAAATGTTATTAACTCTAAAAAAACAACTATCCACATAAGAATTCCTCCTGGTGGATAATAAATACTTTTTGAATTTAGTTGTTGTGTTTGCATACTAGTACATTAATCCCAATCTAATAATCTTTTTTGACCTTCTAACTTTTGAATCTCTGTGATATCTTGCGACATTTCAATTACACCTTTATACGTTTTATTGTTATCTCTTATGGCAAAATATCGAATGTGAATAATACGTCCTTTAAAATTGAACCAAAATTCGGCAACATCTTTTGTACCTGCTTTAAATTCTTCTACTATACGCAATACCATATCCACACTTTTTGGTGGATGACAAAACTTAACTTCTCTTCCAATAATTCCTTTACTTCTTGGAAAAACACGGTCATCTCCTCTATTGTAAAAAATAACTTTATCGTTTTCATCAACATAGGTAATATCTACAGGTAAAAAACGCAGTAATAAATTCACTTGCTCTGGAGTCATATATCCTTCATCGTAATGAAATGTATTTTCTAAAGAAAAAGATAATTCTCGTTTTGAAAAATCTTTACTTGGGTGTATATACGCTTCTTTTTCAAGTGCAGGATATGGAGCTGGTTTTTCAGTCAACATCCAACCAATTTCTTCATCACCAACATAAAATTCTTTCCATTCCTCTTCACTTAATAAATCCATTGCATTTGGAAATAAACGCATATCTTCAATAGACATTAATCGTTTAATTCCTTCAATTAAATACGGAATATTTTCTATAATTTTAGCGGTATTTTTCTCAGTATTATACGTATTTAATAAGCGAATTTGATCTCGTAAATTATCATGAAAAGACCACATTCCTTGACTTGGCCCTTCCCAACCATGCTTCTCTAAATATGGAAACAATTGATTTTCTTTTCGAGCAAAACGTTTTTCAATAGTTGATAACTGGTTGAATATATTAAAGTATTTCTGAAAATCGGCTACTGGATCTGCATCATATAACTCTAATAATAAGTTTTGTATTAAGGCGCCTTCTTCGTAATAAACTTTTACAGGATGTCCTTCTGGTAGTTTTTCAACAGTTGGTAAAAATGCATTCATTATTTAATAATATTTAAAGTCTTTGGTATTAATACATTTTTTTCAAAATGCATATATTTATGAACTTCGTGTGCTAGTTGTTTTAGATTTTTATACAGAAATGCGTAAGAATTACATCCGCCTTCTGGTACTTGATAATTAGATGACAAATGAGCTATTTCTTTAAATGAATCGCCAATTAATTTTTGTGCAATTTCATTTCTTTCAATGGCTTTTTGAAAATCTTGCAATACCTCTATAGAAACTTCTTCACCCTTTTCGCTTGTGCTAACAATTTCATTAATTATTGGATATAAACTCATAATTGAGTTTCTAAAAGTTTCATTAATTACCAATTCAACATTTTTGTACAATTCTTTAATTTCAAAAAGCTCTTTATGAGATTCTCCGTGAACATTTGTAACCTTTTCTACATAAGGTGTAATTTCATAAAAAGCATCGCTAATTGTTGTATGATAACCTCCTTTTACTTCATTAATTAAAGTAGGAATATCCAATTCTTCAACATTTACACCTCCTGTAATGCTGTTATTTATAGCTTCTATTTCCTCTTTTAAAACTTCAAATTCTACTCCACTTTCTTTACAAGCTTTTTCTAAAGTGTCTCCACCTCCACAGCAAAAATCTATTTTATATTTACTAAAAACGTGATCAGAACCAAGGTTCTTTGATACTACTTCAGCAACTGTATGTTGTTTTGTTATTTGCATAATCATTGTATTTATGGTACAAATATATAAAATAAAAGACAATTTTATCCTTTTTTATTAAATAATTACAAAACCCTCATAAACAAATATTTATAACTATATAATGTCAGAAAAAATAATGTATTTAGCTAGCTTTTAAGACTGATGCTTAATTTTTTCATACAATTGAACTAAAGACTTTAATAACTCAACAGGCGTAGTTAAAATTTGATAGTGATTTTGTCCAAACATTTGAGGTAAATAATATTTTGCTTGTGCTTCAATAGCCAAAGCATACGAATTTATATTGCGTTCGTTCAATTCTCTAAGCGCTTGTTTCACATCGTTTACACCGTATATTCCTTCGTATTTATCGTAATCGTTTGGCTTACCATCTGAAATTAAAATCACCCATTTGTTTTTGGTATCGCGCTTGTCTAACATCGCTCCAGAATGCCGTAACGCAGCTCCAATTCGGGTATACCCACTTGGTTCCACTGCTCCTACTTTAAATTTTGCTTTGTTCCAATCATCATCAAACTCTTTAATGGTTATATAAGATGAATGATTTCTAGTTTTTGAATAAAAACAATCGATAGAAAAATCGATATTAAATTCGTTTAAAATTTCTCCAAACAAAATAGACACCTGTTTTTCAACATCAATTACTCTGTTTCCGGCAGCATATCCATCACTAGACAAACTAACATCTAACAATATTAAAAGCGACAAATCTTTCTCTTTTTTACGTTTTGAAAGGTATATTTTTTCAGAAGGCGTATGTCCCGAATGCACATCCACAAACAAATCGGTAATGGCATCTATATCAAATTCTTCTCCCTGTGTTTGTCTGCGCTGTTGCTGGTATTTATTGTTTACTGTGGTTAGCATTTTTCGCAAACCATTTAAGGTAGACCGGTGTTGATTTAATGTTTTTTTATAATACGAAACATCTGTTTTTAGCAAAGTTTTTGGATACACTTTACAAAAATCTTGTTTGTAATTTCGTTTTGAATAATCCCATTCATCATATAAAATATGATAGCCCGAACTATCAATTTCAGCACTTTCAGATACGGTGGTATTCTCCATAAAATCCGCTTGATACACAGAATGCGCCGTATCATCAACACGCACGGTGTATTTCATTTTTACATCGTCTAATGCATTTGAATGCTCGTCTAGTTCATCTTCGCCATCAAAATCTCTAAAATTTCCACCAAATTCCTCCGCAGTTTCTACTTTTTCAAATTGATGTTGCAATACAGCATCTTCTTGTTGTTTTAGATCAACCTGCACCGAAATTATTTCTTCAACAGCTTTTGATTTTAAAATTGTTTTTGGCTCTTCTTCAGTTGCTTTTTTTACATCTTCCGTAAAGTTTTTCAAAGTATTTCCCGTAACATCTTCCGTAGCATTTTTCATAAATTTCCCATAAACAAAAGAGAAATCTTGCGGTTTTTTTTCTGAATAAAATTGAATGAATTTTTCGTGATATTTTTCAGCAATTGGAAATTGTTCAAACAATGAAGCCAATACTAATTTTGAATTTTCTTCAGATTTTTGTTGCGATTCAAGTAATTCGTGCTCTTCATTATCATGCCAATTCAAATTTAAATTTTTCTGAATTGACAAGTATAATACACGAAATAAATAGAATGAAATATTTTCATCTGTTGAAGGAAAATCAGAGAATTTAGTTGGTAAAAAAAAGTTGTTATTTTTATAACCTCCTTCTCTTTCTGCTTGAAAAATCTCAATAGCTTCACCTGTAATTGCTCTAGCAAAAATGGTTAAACGCGGTTTTATTTCATCTAAATTTACAGCGTGCGCAATGGCTTCTTCCCGCTTTAATCGTTTGCGTTTAAAGTAGTAAGCTAGTTTGGTGAATATGTATTCATCTGGCTCGAACATTTTTCGCTTTTGGCTTACTAAATCATTAAGTTACACAAATCTTTTAACGCTTCAATTACTTCTAAATCATCGGTTAAAGGCTCTACAATAGCAACTTCAACAGACAAGCGTTTTGGCAAACCGCTATGAATTAATTTTGCGGCATCAACCAATAAACGCGTTGAAACAGTTTCGGCCAAACCAAGCTCGGTTAGGTTTCTAATTTTAGTAGCAATATTTACCAACTTTTTAGCAATACCAGCTTCTATATTGGTTTCATTTACTAAAATTTCTGCTTCAATTTTAGCTTCTGGATACGCAAATGAAGTAGCAATAAATCGTTGCCGTGTAGAAGGTTTTAATTCTTTAAATCCTTTTTGATACCCAGGATTAAAAGACGCAACCAACATAAAATTTTGATGTGCTTTTACGGTTTCTCCCAACTTATCAATAAACAATTCTCTACGGTGATCGGTTAAAGAGTGAATGGCAACAATAACATCGGGTCTTGCTTCTGCTATTTCATCTAAATAAATAATGGCACCTTCTTTAATTGCTTTTGTTAAAGGACCATCCATCCAAACTGTTTCAGCACCTTTAATAATATATCTTCCAATTAAATCGGTTGAAGAAGTTTCTTCGTGACAGCTAATGGTTATCAATTCTTTTTCTAATTGATGCGCCATAAACTCAATAAATCTAGATTTTCCCGTTCCTGTTGGGCCTTTCAATAAAAAGGGAATTTTATTTTTATATGCGTGTTGAAAAACTTCTACTTCTTTGCCAACTTGATGGTAATATGGGGTTTTACTACTCATTTTTTTCTGTTGTTTCAATAATTTTTGCAATGGTTTCTTTGTTATCAACTTCCAAACCTTCTTGCTGATGTACTAATTCTCCTTCAGCATTAAACACACTTATAATGTTAGAATGTGAAAAGTCTATAGGTGAAATTTGTTTGTATTTTACAGCCAATACATTTGCAAATTCACGCACTCCAGCTACAGAACCTTGTAAAAAAGTCCATTGTTCGTCATCCATAAAATTTTCAATAGCAAAAGCTTTCAATACTTCGGGCGTATCTGTTTCTGGATCAATACTTATTAAAACAAAGTCAATATCATTTAATAAATTCTTCGGAATTTCTTTTTCAATATTTCGCATATCGGCAACTAATCTAGGGCAAGCTGCTTTACACGAAGTATAAATCATTACCATTACCAAGGTTTTACCTTTTAACTCTTTTAATTGAATGGTTGTTCCTTCTTCTGTATTCCAAGTTGATGTTAAATTAAAAATAGATTCATCTGAAATTTCATCAGTTGCAATTATTTTTGAAGTTTGTTCAGAAATTGGTTGTAAATCCATTTTACATACGCTACAAGTTCCAGGTTCTGAATATGTTTTTTCACCTTCACATTTCATTGGACATTGATAAGTTACTTCTGCTTTTTTGTTGGAAGTATCTTTACACGAAACAACTCCAATTATAAGCACTAAAATTAGTGTTATGTATTTTAAATTCTTCATATTTATTTATCTTTTACACACCTAAAACCTAAATTTCGCATGGTGTATTTTGCTTTACTACTACCTCTAATTGCATAGCGCATAAAAGCAGCATAATTCATTAAATCTGTGGCTCCAATTGCGGCACTTCCACAAAACAAATCACTGTCTGTATCAACATCTTTACGCGATTCGCCTGTTATTAATACCGAATTAAAATCTGAAGTCCATTCCCAAACCAATCCGTGTAAATCATAAACGCCCCAATAATTTTTAAAGGTTGAACCAATTTCATTGTTAAATGTTTTTGGTTTTTCATACCAACTCAAAATAAACTCGTTATAAGTTTCTAAAGTTCTGGCATCAGCTAAATCTTCGTTTGCCATGGCTACAAATTCCCACTCATCAACTGTTGGCAATCGCTTTCCTTGGCATTCACAATAATCGTTTGCTGCAAACCACGAAACATTGGTTATTGGTGCTTTTAACGCTTGATTATCCGCTAAAATAGTATCAGCTTTCCAAGCATATAAATAGTTGCCATCTGCAAATAAACTTTTTACATTAGACCGTTGCCATTTAGGATATTTTTTCACAAACTGAAGATATTCTTCATTGGTAACGGGATAAACATCCATTTCAAAATCATTGATAGTTACCGGTAATGAATCTCTTCCGTACAAAGGAATATAAGTACCACCTTCAATTAAAACCATTTGAGACTGACAATTCGCTTGAATTGCAAAAAATAGAAATACACCAATTATCAGTCTTAAAATAGTTTTCATAAATTAAAATATTTAGTTTGCGTTTTTAACTTTAGTAACCATTGCTGGAGTTACTTCTGTTTTATTATTTCCCCAAGAATTGTAAATGTATGTTAGTACATCAGCAACTTCGTCATCAGTTAGCGTTTGTTTGGTCATTATACTGTTATATTTTACACCATTTACAGTAATTTCGCCTGTTTTACCGTGTAATACAATATCAATAGCTCGATTTACATCAGCATTTAAATAATCTGAATTTGCTAACGGAGGAAAAGCATTTGGAATTCCTTCTCCATTTCCTTGGTGACAGGCAAAACAAGTTTTTGTATAAATTTGTTTTCCTGATTCAATTTTTTCAGCTAAATTTTTATTCACTGCAACTTTAGGTTCTTCTGGTTCATCTGTTACAGGCATTGATTGAATATTACCTCCTTCAGGCAAATAAATACCTTCTTGTTTTACACCTGAATATAATTTTTTATCTTCTTCACCAGAAACTTTTAACATTCCTAAAGCTCCTTTATTAAATGCACGGAAAATTGCGTGATCTACTAAAATAAATGTACCTGGAACATCAACTTTAAAATCTACAATTGCAGCGCCTCCAGCAGGAATAGATGTTGTTTGTACATTTTCATTAATTGTAGAACCTCCTTCAATATGCACATTGTCAAAAATTTCTCCAATAACGTGAAAAGATGAAGTTAAATTAGGTCCTCCATTTCCAACATATAAACGTACTGTTTCACCAACATTTGCAGTAATTGCATTGTCGCCTGTTAAAGCACCAACTGAACCATTAAAAACAACATAATCAGCATCTTCATCAACAGCTTTTTGCATATCAAAGGCTTGTAAACCTCTTTCGCCTGTAGCGCCTTTGGTATAAAAATCACCTTGCATTATATAATATTCTTTATCAACTGGAGGTAAACCTCCTTCTGGTTCTACTAAAATTAAACCATACATTCCGTTTGCAATATGCATTCCCACAGGAGCAGTTGCACAATGGTACACGTACAATCCTGGGTTTAATGTTTTAAACGAAAATGTTTTTTCATGACCTGGAGCTACAAATGATGATTCAGCCCCACCACCTGGACCAGTTACTGCGTGCAAATCAATATTATGCGGCAATTTATTATCTGGATGATTAGAAAGTGTAAATTCTACCTCATCGCCAACTCTTGTTCTAATAAAGCTCCCTGGCACAGTACCTCCAAAAGTCCAATAAATATATTTAACACCATCAGTCATAGTTCCTTCTTGTTCTAGAATCTCCATATTAACAAGCAGTTTTTTTGCTGGCCTATCACCTACAGGAGTTGGAACATATGGAGGAGCAGTTAATTCTGCTTCCATAGTTCCTGAAACTTGAATATTTTTTGAATCTATAATTTTCTTTTTTTCCGAAGTTGAACAGCTTGTTATAACGACTAATAGTAGTAATAAAAAGCTTCCTTTTGTTAGTTTGTTTAGTTTTTTCATTTGAGTTTTAATTAATAGTTTACATTTGTTAAGATACATTAAAAAAGACATCTTTCTATTTTTGTAAGAAATATCGAAGTACTAAACACTTTGATAATCAAGACAATAATTCAGAATCTATCTTTTAAATACCTTTTATTCTATTATTTCTAAAGCTTCGTCTGTAGGAGTTCCGTGTTTATAAAAATCTACAATGTACATTACAATTCCAGTAGCAAACATACTTGCACATAAAATTAATATTACAAAATGAATACTAATTTCTTTTTGAACTTCCATAAAATCCATTCCAAACTTTCGTTCTAAATAAACTTGTGCCACACCTGCAACACCAAAAGCTACTGTCATACCAATCATACCAATATTAGATAACCAAAAAGCCATTCTTCCTGTTGCACTATCATAAAATTTTCTACCGGTCATATTTGGTAAACTGTAACTAATAATTGCTAAAACAATCATTGCATATGCTCCCCAAAAAGCTAAATGTGCGTGCATTGCAGTAACCAAAGTACCATGTGTATATAAATTAGTTTGTGGTAATGTATGCGCAAAGCCTAACAAACCTGCTCCTACAAAAGAAACAATTGCAGCACCTAAAGTCCAATATAAGGCTAATTTATTTGGATGTTTTTTCTCCCCTTTTCTGTACATATTTACAGCAAATAATGCCATTGCTAAAAATGCTAAAGGCTCTAATGCTGAGAAAATACCTCCTACAAGCAACCAAATTTTATTTACACCAATATAATAGTAGTGGTGTCCTGTACCCAACACTCCAGATAAAAATGTTAACCCTACAATTACATATAACCATTTTTCGATAACTTCTCTATCTACACCAGTTAGTTTAATTAACAAGAATGATAAAATACCACCCATAATTAATTCCCAAACACCTTCTACCCATAAGTGAACTACCCACCAACGGAAAAATGAATCGGTAACTTGGCTATCAAATGGTAGCATTCCAGGTAAATACAATAATGCTGCAAATAACAGCCCCATTGAAAGCACCAATGCAGTGGTAGTTTGTTTTTTACCTTTGAATAAGGTAATTAAAATTAGACCTAAAAACAAAAGTACATTTAGTACAACTAAATAATCTAATGGTCGCGGAATTTCTAAAAATTTACGTCCTTCCCACATATTAAAGTGAAAACCAACTATTGAAATTACACCAACAACAGCCAAACTAATTAATTGAACATATGCCAATTTTACATTTACCAATTCGCGTTGTGCCTCTTCAGGAATTATATAATAAGCAGCTCCCATAAAACCAGAAAGTAACCAAACAACTAATAAATTTGTATGAACTGCTCTAGCGGTATTAAAAGGAATAAATTCATGTAAATTATCAAAGCCTATTCGAGCAAAACCCATAATAAAACCATAGGTTATTTGTAAAACTAATAATAGCATTGAAAGTGCAAAGAACCAATAAGCTACTTTTTGTGATTTATATTTCATTTTAAATTTATTTTAAAGTTATTGATTAGTGTTTTCCATTCTTTCTTTAGCAATCGGTGATATTTTTCTATCTACACCTACTACTTTACCAAATCCATTTAAGTCAATTTCTCCAATCCATTTAAAGAAAGCAACCACATCATTTGCTTCAGCCTCTGACATACCATACGCTACCATTTTTCTTCCATTTGGTTGCCAAGGACCTTTAGACATTAAAATACTTTTAATAACTTCTTCTCCATTATTGTTATATTTTGCATTTAATCTGTCTACAACTTTGGTTAATTCTGGAGCATAATAACCTCCTTCACCTAATATAGTATGACATCCCATACAATTATTAGTTTCCCAAATCTCTTTCCCTCTCACAACTTCTGCAGTAATTTTATCGTGATTTGTTTGATCAACATCCTTAGATAAAGAAAACACTGTAAGTCCTATAAAAATAAGAAACGTTACTAATGTCCCTCCCAAAAAGAAAGCTCTTGCTTGTTTTTTTGATAACATGTTTTTACTAGTTTAACTGATTAATTTTCATTTACAATATATTAAGATCTTTTTATCTTTTATATGAAGCAAAAATATATTATTTTTTATATATTTCAATGATAAATATCACTTTTATTTATTTTCTGAAATTTTTATTTCTGGAGAGATATCTTTGATACTTAATTTTCTGCCATTTGCCACAATTTCCTTAGAAAACTCCATAATAGTTTTATCTCTAAATTTCCCTAGAATACTGTTTTTAAATGGTTCTACAATAAAATGTACAGGGCAAGGATTGCTTGAATCGCATTCCGATAGCCCTAAAAAGCATTCGTTTAACCTATTTAATCCATCAATATTTTCTATAATATCCAATACTGTTTTTTGTTGATTTTTTTTGGTTAAATAAAATCCACCGTGTGGTCCTTTGGTTGAAGATATAATTTTACCTTTTACCAATTGTTGAAATAATTTTGCAAGAAAAGGACTTGGAACATCAATAGTTTCAGCAATAACACGAACACTTATTTTTTTATTATCTTTTACATGTTCTGCCAAAAATAATGTTGACAGAATTGCATACTTACTTGCTCGTGATAACATCATACTTTTTAAAATTTATAGCGTTGAAGCCACAAAAATAATAAAAAAAGACTGACAAGTATTAAATTTTGCTGAATTTAGCCGTAAAATGTCTCATAATAGGGGCTTCATCAATAATATTATACCCTGATTTTGCTTCATTTCTAGAATCGTAAATATTTTTTAGCGTAGCAGCAACATAAGCCATGTGATTATTTGTGTATGTTCTTCTTGGTATTGCCAAACGTACTAATTCTAGTTCTGGATATCTATTTTTTCGGGTAAAAGGATCTCTATCAGCTAACACAGTACCAATCTCTACGCCTCGTATTCCACCAACTATATAAAGTTCAATTGCTAAAGCTTGGGCTCTATATTCTTCTCTCGGAATATTAGGCACAAATTTGTTAGCATCTAAGAAAATTGCGTGTCCTCCAAATGGTTGCTGCACAGGAACTCCATATTCAACTAATTTATGCCCTAAATAAGCAACTTGTTCTATCCTACTTTCTAAATAATTAAATTCTGTAGATTCGTTTAAACCAACTGCTAAGGCTCCCATATCGCGGCCATTCATTCCTCCATAAGTAATAAATCCTTCAAACATTATATTAAAAACAGTGGCTTGCTTAAACACGTCTTTATTATTAAGTGCTATAAAACCTCCCATATTTACCAAACCATCTTTTTTGGCGCTCATTGTCATTCCATCTCCATAAGAAAAAACTTCTTTTACAATTTCTTTAATGGTTTTATTAGCATATCCCTCTTCTCTTTTTTTTATAAAATAAGCGTTTTCTGAAAAACGAGCAGCATCAAAATACAATGGTATTCCATAGTGCTTGCACAGCGTTGAGACTGCTTTTATATTTTCAACCGAAACAGGCTGTCCTCCTGCACTATTACAGGTAATTGTTAAAATTACAAATGGAATTTTTTCTTTTGGATATTTTTTAAATACTGCTTCTAGTTTATTTAAATCGATATTCCCTTTAAAAGGATATTTGTTAGAAGTATCAAATGCTTCATCAATTGTACAATCTACTGCAATTGCCTTTCTAAACTCTATATGTCCTTTAGTAGTATCAAAATGAGAATTACCAGGAACAATATCCCCTTCTTTTATCAATGTAGAAAACAAAACATTTTCTGCAGCTCTTCCTTGGTGTGTCGGTAAAAAATAGTTAAATCCTGTTATTTTTTGAACTGTTTCTTTTAATTTTTTAAAAGATGTAGAGCCGGCATAACTTTCATCTCCAATCATCATTTCTGCCCATTGTTTATCGCTCATTGCACCTGTTCCAGAATCCGTTAATAAATCAATAAAAACAGTATCTGAAGATAAGTTAAATAAATTGTAATTTGCTTCTTTAATCCATTGTAAACGTTGCTCTTTTGTAGAACGCTTAATAGTTTCTACCATTTTTATTTTATACGGTTCTGCGTATGGTAATTCCATAATACTAAATTTTAAGTTAAAAAAGATGTGAGAAAAGTGCGAAAAAATCGCTTAAAAAAGTGGCACTATTTAATAAAACACTCTGGGCGTTTAATATTTAAATAGATATTAAAATGAATAGTATAAAGATTTAAATTTTTCATTTAGAATATAAGTCAATAACAAATTTACAAAACTTTTTATTTCTAGTATAAAAAACCTTAAAAAACAATCAATTTTTAATGACAATGGTCAGCGGCTGTACTAAAAGTTACTATTATATTTGTCAGAGTGTTAAAAAATATGGATAATAGTCTTAAATAAACGATTTTGAATGGCTAATATGACAATTATCATTATTTTTGCCCAACATTTATTTTTAAAAATAAAACAACTGTAATGAAGAAACTACTTTCTCTAATTTATTCAACACGTTTAATGGCTCTTTTGTTCTTAATTTTTGCATTAGCAATGGGAATTGCTACATTTATTGAAAACGATTATGGTACAGAAACAGCCAAAGCATTAGTTTATAATGCTTGGTGGTTTGAAGCAATAATGTTGCTATTTGCAATCAACTTTTTTGGTAATATTTTTAAGTATCGATTATTGAGAAAAGAAAAGTTAGTAGTTTTAGTATTTCACCTTGCCTTTTTTTTAATAATAATTGGAGCTGGAATAACTCGTTATATCAGTTTTGAAGGAATAATGCCTATAAAAGAAGGACAAGTAACTAATAAGTTTTTAACCGAAAAAAACTATCTAAGTATTACTGTTAATGATGGGAATGAACAAAAAACACCTGTTCATCACCCTATTTTATTATCCTCGTTAGGAACAAATAATTATAGTTATGATACAGACTTTAAAGGTACCGATGTTGAAGTAAAACTTACAAACTACATTCCAAATGCATTAGAAACTTTTGAAGAAAGTGAAACTGGAGATGAATATATGCATTTTGTTGAATCTGGTTCAGGAGGAAGACATGACCATTATATTAAAAGAGGAACTTCAGAAGTAATACATGGTGTTTTAATAGGTTATGATGCCCCAAATACAAACACTATAGATTTTAAAAACATTGATGGTACTATTAAAATTCAAACTACCGTAGATGGAACTTTTTTTAGAATGGCAGATAGTTTTGAAGGCACAGTTGCTAAGGATAGTTTACAAGATTTTTCATTAATGGCAGTACACAATATTGCTGGAATGCAATTTGTTGTTCCAAATGCTTCTTTAAAAGGTTCATATAAAACCATTTCTGGAGATAAAGATCAAAACACATTAGGACAATTAACATTTGATGTAACCGTTGGAAACGAAACAAAAGAAGTAAAACTTGTAGGTGGTAAATTTGCAATTCAACCTCCAACTCAATTTTCAGTAGGTAAATTAAACTTTAGAATGAGCTATGGAGCTTTGCAAAAAGAATTACCTTTTAGCATTAAATTAAACGATTTTCAATTGGACAAATACCCAGGCTCTAACAGTCCAATGTCTTTTGCTAGTGAAGTTACAGTTATTGATCCTAGTGAAACTTTTGATTTTAGAATTTTTATGAATAATATATTGAATTATAAAGGCTATAAATTTTTCCAATCTAGTTATAATATTACTGAACAATATGAAGAAACACACCTATCTGTAAATCACGATTTTTGGGGTTCTACAATTACATACATAGGGTATTTTTTATTGTATGCAGGCTTAATATTAATACTATTTGTAAAAAATACTCGCTTCGATTTCTTAAGAAAAAGTTTAGAAAAAGTGAAAACTCAAAAAGCAATTCTATCTTCAATTATAATTATTTTATTTTCAACACTAACTTTTGCACAAGAACATAACCACACCCTAACAGAACAACAAGTAGATTCTGCTCTGGTAAAAAATAAAATTGATGTAGCGCATTCCGAAAAATTTAGTAAAGTTGTAATACAAGATGCTGGCGGTAGAATGAAACCTGTGCATACCTATGCCTCTGAATTATTACGAAAAGTAAGTAAACACGATACTTACAAAGGAATGACAGCAACACAGGTATTTTTATCAATTCAACAAAACCCTAGATTATGGTTTCAAATTCCTATAATTTATATTGAAAAAGACAATACCTTATTAAGAGATATTATTGGTATTCCACACGATCAAAAAAATGCTACACTTGCTAACTTTTTTGATGCTAAAGGAATGTATAAAATTTCTGAAATTCAACAAGATGCTCAAAAAACCAATATTAAAAGTAAGTTTGAAAAAGATGTAATTAACGTAGATAGAAGAGTAAATCTATTATATTCAGCAATTACAGGTGATGTTTTAAGAATTTTTCCAATTCCAAATGATTATAATAACACTTGGGTATCGCATAACGATATAAATTCTGCAAATTTTAAAGGCCAAGACTCTGTTTTTGTACGACAAATTTTACCAATTTACCTTCAAACATTATCAGAATCTAATAATACTAAAGACTATAGTAAATCTGATGAAATTTTAGGTGGAATTATAAACTTTCAAAAAAAATATGGAAGCGCAGTATATCCATCAGATGATAAAATTGATTTAGAAATTGCTTATAATAAATACGATATTTTTAAGACCATCTATAGCTACTATATGTACATTGGAACCTTAATGTTCTTCTTAGTAATTTTCCAAATTTTTAAAAACAATAAAAGTGTAGACTTCTTAATTAAAGCAAGTATTGCTATTGTTATAGGTTTGTTTTTATTACACACTGGAGGTTTAATTGCTCGTTGGATTGTAAGTGGAAATGCTCCTTGGAGTAATGCCTACGAATCTATGATTTATGTTGCGTGGGCTACTATGCTTTTCGGGTTAATTTTTGGTAGAAAATCTTCAATGACAATTGCTGCTACCGCTTTTTTAACATCATTTATATTAATGGTTGCACATTGGAACTGGATGGATCCAGAGATTGCAAACCTACAACCTGTGCTTAATTCGTATTGGTTAATGATTCATGTTTCTATAATTGTAGCAAGTTATGGCCCATTTGCTTTAGGTATGATTTTAGGTTTAGTAGCCTTAATACTTATGATTATTACCAACTCTAAAAATAAAAAGAAAGTTGGTTTAATGATTAAAGAAATTACCATTATTAACGAAATGGCTTTAACTATTGGATTGATATTATTAGTTGTTGGTAACTTTTTAGGTGGACAATGGGCTAATGAAAGTTGGGGACGTTATTGGGGCTGGGATCCAAAAGAAACTTGGGCTTTAATAAGCATTATGGTTTACGCATTTGTATTACATATGCGTTTAGTACCTGGGTTAAGAGGTAGATTTGCCTTTAATTTATTCTCTGTTGCAGCATTTGCATCTATTTTAATGACCTATTTTGGAGTAAATTTCTACCTTTCTGGTTTACACTCTTATGCAAGTGGAGATAAAGCTATTACACCTACTTTTGTATACTATTCAGTAGCTGTAGTTTCAATTTTAGCAGTTTTTGCACATCACCAATATAAAAAACATTATAAAAAATAATTAAAACCAAAGCAAAAATGTAACTTTGCATTCCATTAAAAAAACAATATTAAGAATGTTTAATAAGTATATAAAATTAGTAATTGCAGGAGCAATTGTTGTATGGTCAGTATTTCAATTTGTTGATGGAAATATAATGAATGGTATTTCATTAGTTTTATTGGCAGGTATATTTGTATTGTTTTATTTTAAAAATGAATTTATTTTATTAGCATTTTTACAATTAAGAAAACAAAACTTTGCCGGAGCAAGTAAATGGCTATCTTACATTAAAAACCCTAGTAGCGCTTTAATACAAAAGCAAGAAGGTTATTACAACTTTTTACAAGGAATTATGGTTTCACAAACAAATTTAACTCAAGCAGAAAAATACTTTAAAAAAGCAATTAGCTTAGGTTTAAATATGAAACACGATATAGCAATGGCTAAATTACAGTTAGGTGGTATTGCAATGTCTAAAAGACGAAAAAGAGAAGCAACTATGCTTATCAATGAAGCTAAAAAATTAGATACACAAGGTGTGCTTTCAGATCAAATAAAAATGATGAAAGATCAGCTTAAAAGAATTTAAAGCTATAAATTATAAAAAAAAGGGTAAAACTTTAATTAAAGTTTTACCCTTTTTTTATGCACTATAACTATAATATTACTCAACCAATACTGGAGATAATTCTTTATTATATTTAATTATATAAACACCATTATTCTCAAAACTACCAAATAGTTTTTTATTATAATTAAAAACGGCAGAGATTCTAGAAGATTTTCCAGCTCTTAAAGCTTCTTCAATACTATTTTCACTTGCCAACCTCAACAAAATATCATACGTTACATCAAAACCTCTTACAGCATATTTAGATGGTAGTGTAGCATACTTAGCACTAAACTTAGTATAAAAGTTTTTCACTTTAGGATCTTGCATATTCACAAAATCTGTTGTTGGATATGTAAAATTCAACTGCCCTAAAAAGCTATTATCAATTTTATCAAAATTTCTTCCTTTATCAATAGATAAAAGTGTGAGATCATAGTCTTCCATAAAACCTTTTAAATTGTTTATTGCTGTTGCTGTAGTTACAATCTCGTCACTTATTAAAAATATCCAATTTTTGGTATTCTTTTTTAACTTTTGAGCAAACTTAGCATTTTCAATATTTCCTTTACTTGGTTTTAATACTGTTATATCTTGAATTGAATCAATAGTTTTTAATTTATTAACTACCCTCCACAATCTACTTTGAGATTTTTCTTCAACATCATTAATTACAATAATGTTTTCACCATTGTATGTCGCTTTCATATAATCTAATAAATGCTCTTCTAGCAACAAATCATTAGCATCATCAGATTTTATTAAATTACTTGCAGATAAGCTTTTTTGATCTTTTGAATATATAGGTGCAATTACTGGAGCATTCACATGTTTTGAAAGCCAATGCGCTTTTGCATAAAATAATGGACCTATTATAACATCTGTTTCAGAAAAATCATTGTTATTTACAATGGTTTGCAACTTATATTTAGAATTTTGAGTATCAAAATATTTTATATTTACGGTAACACCTTTACTTCTTAAGGAGTCTATTGCCATAACAGACCCCATATGAAAATCTGTAGCTATATTTAAAATTGAATTACCTTTAGATAGTACCTTTTCTGGAATTGAATCTGAATATTTATTTAATTGATAAGGAAGCATTATTGCAACATCAATTGTTTTTTTAAGGTTAAAAGGTTCTTCAAAAAGACCTGTATCAACAACTTCCTCACCACCTTCAAAGGAACCTTCAGTAATATCTTCTTCAATTGTTGTAGCAATTGGTTTAATTTTTAAAACCATTCCTAATTTTAAGCCCTCACTTAAAGCTGGATTTAATGCCATTAAATTTTCTTGAGAAACTTCGTATTTCTTAGTTAAATTATAAACTGTATCGTCCTTTACTACGGTATGTGTAATATAATTAGTTAAATCACTTTCTTTACTTTCAATTGCTGCTGGAATTTCTAAATGCATTCCAATTTTTAATCCATCGTTTAATAATTCTGGATTTGCTTCAATTAATTCTTCAATAGTAATATTATGCTTTTTTGAAATTCCAAATAATGTTTCTTTAGGTTTTACTATATAGGTTTCTGTTTTTTCAACTCCTATTACCTGTTTCCCATAATTTTTATTTGGTACAATTATTACGGTATTTTCTTTTGGTTTTCTTCCAATATCAGGATTTAATCGTAATAAATCTCGAGTAGAAATATCGTAATCTTTAGCAATACTTTTCATAGTTTCCCCATTTTTAACAACATAGGAAACATATTTCTTTTGTTGTGCAACCATATTAAAAGTACACAACATTAAAATTAAAACTAAAAACTTAATTCTTTTCATTTGTCTATTTTTTTCATATCAATGGAAACGTTAAATATTTAAATTTATTCCCACTCTATAGTTGCTGGTGGTTTAGAACTAATATCATATACAACTCTATTAACGCCTTTTACACTATTTATTATTTTGTTTGATGTTTTTTGTAAAAACTCATAAGGTAAATTCACCCAGTCTGCAGTCATTCCATCTGTAGACTCTACAGCTCTTAAAACCACTGCTTTTTCATAGGTTCTCTCATCTCCCATTACACCTACAGAATTTACAGGTAATAACATAGCACCTGCTTGCCAAACACTATCGTATAAACCAGCATCTTTTAAACCTTGTACAAATATAGCATCTACGTCTTGTAACATTCTTACTTTTTCTGCTGTAATATCACCTAAAATTCGAATTCCTAATCCTGGACCTGGAAAAGGATGTCTTCCTAACAATTCGGCATCAATACCCATTGATTTTCCAACCCTTCTAACTTCATCTTTAAACAAAGTATTTAAAGGCTCTACTATTTTTAGTTTCATAAAATCTGGCAAACCACCTACATTATGATGTGATTTAATAGTTGCTGAAGGTCCTCCTGTTGCTGAAACTGACTCAATAACATCTGGATAAATTGTACCTTGTGCTAACCAACTTACATCTTCAATTAAATGTGCTTCATCATCAAAGGTTTCAATAAAAACACGACCTATAATTTTACGTTTTCCTTCTGGGTCACTTTCACCTTCAAGTGCTTTCAAAAAACGTGCCGAAGCATCAACACCTTTTACATTTAGCCCCATTCCTTTATATTGATTTAATACGCTTTCAAATTCATTTTTGCGTAACAGACCATTATTAACAAAGATGCAGTACAGATTTTTACCAATAGCTTTTGAAATTAAAACTGCCGCTACAGTTGAATCTACACCTCCTGAAAGGCCTAACACAACTTTATCGTTTCCTAATTTATTTTTTAATTCAGCAACTGTAGTTTCAACAAAAGAATCTGGTGTCCAAGTTTGAGCAACACCTGCAATATTAACTAGAAAATTTTTTAAAACGGTTAAACCATCTTTAGAGTGATAAACTTCTGGATGAAATTGAATTCCGTAAGTATCCTCTTCTTTAATTTTAAATGCTGCATTTTTCACATCATGTGTGCTTGCAATCAACTCAAAACTTTCTGGTAAATCTAAAATTGTATCGCTATGGCTCATCCATACCTGACTTCCTTCAGAAACTCCTTCAAAAAATAATTCGTTAGCTTTAATATATGAAAGATTTGCTCTTCCATATTCTCTGGTATTAGACGCCCCTACTTCACCACCAAAATTATGTGCTAAAAACTGTGCGCCATAACACACACCTAATAAAGGTAACTTACCTTTAATTTTAGACAAATCTGGGATTGGGGAATCTGGTGTTCTTACAGATGAAGGACTTCCTGAAAGGATTACTGCACTGTAATCTTCCACATTAAAACTTTTACTATTAAATGGAAAAATTTCACAAAAAATGTTTAATTCTCTAACTCTACGGGCAATCAACTGTGTGTATTGCGATCCGAAATCTAAAATAAGTACTTGATGTTGCATTCGCCAAAAATAATATTATTATAGATAGATATGATTATTTTATTTCATTTTTTCTCAACATAAAATATTATATTTTAAACTGTTTATTTTAAAATCTGCCTTTTACAGCTTAAAATCTTTATTAAAACAGAAAAAACTTCAATTTTTTCACCAATAATAAAGCGATTTAACGCCATTTTATATTTTGAGCTCCTGGATAACTTAAAAAAACGAATTACACCTAATATAAACGTGTTTTTAGACGTTTTAAGCCATTTTTAACAATTATAAATTGTTAATAACTTCTACCTCAAGTATTAAATAATGACAAAAAAACATAATTTTGAATACTTATATTTGTTTGTTAAATTTTTTATTAAAAAACATACATTTTAAATTATGAGTGACGAAATAAAAAAAAATAATTATTCGGCAGACAGCATTCAAGCTTTAGAAGGAATGGAACATGTGCGTATGCGTCCGTCTATGTATATTGGAGATGTTGGAATAAGAGGATTACACCATTTAGTATATGAAGTTGTAGATAACTCTATAGATGAAGCAATGGCAGGACATTGTAATACTATAGACGTAATTATAAATGAAAATGGTTCTTTATCAGTAAAAGATAATGGTCGTGGTATTCCAGTTGGAATGCATAAAAAAGAAGGAGTTTCTGCTTTAGAAGTAGTAATGACAAAAATTGGAGCAGGTGGTAAATTTGATAAAGATTCTTATAAAGTTTCTGGTGGTTTACACGGTGTTGGGGTTTCTGTTGTAAATGCTTTATCCGATCATTTAAGAGCTACTGTTTATTCTGGTGATGGTCAAATATGGGAGCAAGAATACGAACGAGGTAAAGCTTTGTATCCTGCAAAACCTATTGGTAAAACCACAGAAAAAGGTACTATGGTAACCTTTTTACCTGATGCGTCAATTTTCACCCAATCAATCGAATTTAACTACGTTACTTTAGCAACACGTTTACGAGAACTTTCATTTTTAAATAAAGGTGTTACTTTAACTTTAACAGATAAAAGAGTTAAAGATGATGAAGGTAATTTTATTTCTGAAACATTCCATAGTGATGAAGGTTTACCTGAATTTATTAAATATTTAGATGAAACACGTGAGCAATTAACTGCTGGTATTATTTCAATGGAAGGTGAAAAAAATGGAATTCCAGTTGAAGTAGCAATGGTTTATAATACATCTTATGCAGAGAATTTACACTCTTACGTAAACAACATTAATACACACGAAGGAGGAACACATTTATCTGGTTTTAGACGTGGTTTAACAAACACGCTTAAAAAATATGCAGAATCATCTGGTATGTTAGATAAATTAAAGTTTGATATTGCTGGTGATGATTTTCGAGAAGGATTAACCGCAATTATATCTGTAAAAGTTGCTGAACCTCAATTCGAAGGTCAAACTAAAACTAAATTAGGAAACAGAGAAGTTACTTCTGCTGTAAGCCAATCTGTTTCAGAAATGTTACAAGATTATTTAGAAGAAAATCCTATAGATGCTAAAACAATTGTACAAAAAGTAATTTTAGCAGCACAGGCTAGACACGCAGCACGTAAAGCACGAGAAATGGTGCAACGTAAAACCGTAATGTCTATTGGAGGCTTACCTGGTAAATTAAGTGACTGTTCTGAAACTGATCCAGAACATTGCGAAATATTTCTTGTTGAGGGAGATTCCGCAGGTGGAACAGCAAAACAAGGACGTGATAGAGCTTTTCAAGCAATTTTACCATTACGTGGTAAAATTTTAAATGTTGAAAAAGCAATGCAACATAAAGTATTCGATAACGAAGAAATAAAAAATATGTACACAGCTTTAGGCGTTTCTATAGGTACAGAAGACGACCCAAGAGCCTTAAACCTTGACAAACTTCGTTACAATAAAATAGTTATTATGTGTGATGCCGATGTTGATGGTAGCCACATTGCAACTTTAATTCTTACATTCTTCTTTAGATATATGAAAGAATTAATTGAAAATGGACATATTTATATTGCAACTCCTCCGCTATACTTAGTTAAAAAAGGACAAAAAAGAGAATATGCTTGGAATGACGATCAACGTGATTTAATTGCTCGCAACTTAGGAGGAAATGTAAACATACAACGTTACAAAGGTCTTGGAGAAATGAATGCTACACAACTTTGGGATACAACTATGAATCCTGAATTTAGAACATTACGCCAAGTTACAGTTGATAATTTAACAGAAGCTGATAGAATTTTCTCTATGCTAATGGGAGATGATGTTCCACCTCGTAGAGCATTTATCGAGAAAAATGCAAAATATGCAAATATTGATGCATAATACATTATACTTTTAAAAACACAAAAGGTTGCTAGTTTAGCAACCTTTTTTTATGATAATCATAAAAAAGCATCGTAAAAATTAACAATATCGATTTCGTAAATTAAGACAAATGTCATAACCCTTTAATTTAAAATTTAGTATTTTTGATACTTTAAAATGAATATTAACACAATAATAAAAATATGAAAGTAACAGTAGTAGGTGCTGGTGCTGTAGGTGCAAGTTGTGCTGAGTACATAGCCATTAAAAATTTCGCAGACGAAGTAACATTAATTGACATTAAAGAAGGTTTTGCAGAAGGTAAAGCAATGGATTTAATGCAAACAGCATCATTAAACGGTTTTGACACCCAAATTACTGGTGTAACTAATGATTATGCTGCTACAGCAAATAGTGATGTTGCAGTTATAACAAGTGGTATTCCAAGAAAACCAGGAATGACACGTGAAGAATTAATTGGAATTAATGCAGGTATTGTAAAAACTGTTTCTGAAAACTTAATTAAGTATTCTCCAGAGGTAATTATAATTGTAGTTAGTAACCCAATGGATACTATGGCTTATTTAGCTCATAAAGCTACAGGATTACCAAAAAACAGAATTATTGGTATGGGTGGAGCTTTAGATAGCGCTCGTTTTAAATTCCGTTTAGCTGAAGCTTTAGGTTGCCCTGCATCTGATGTTGATGGAATGGTAATTGGAGGACACAGTGATACTGGAATGGTTCCTTTAATTGGAAAAGCAGCTCGTAACAGTGTAAAAGTTTCTGAATTCTTATCTGAAGAAAGAATGCAACAAGTTGTTGAAGATACTAAAGTTGGTGGTGCTACACTAACTAAATTATTAGGAACAAGTGCTTGGTATGCTCCAGGTGCAGCAGTTTCTGCAATGGTACAAGCTATTGCTTTAGATTCTAAAAAAATGTTCCCTTGTTCTGCTTTACTAGATGGTGAATATGGTTTAAGCGATATTTCAATTGGTGTACCTTGTATTATAGGTAAAAATGGAATTGAAAAAATTGTTGAAATTGAATTATCTGAAGCTGAACTTGCTAAAATTCAAGAAAGTGCAGTTGGTGTTAAAGCAACAAATGCTTTATTAGATTAGTTAACCAACTAACAATTATATTTAAAAAGCTGTTTCAAAATTTTGAAACAGCTTTTTTGTTATCAAAACATTAAGACAAGCCTGATATTACTTCATCATTATCAATAGTCATATTTTCTGATGCAGGCGTTCCTGGCAAACCAGGCATACGCATCATAGCACCAAGTATTGGAATAATAAACTTAGCACCTGCAGCAATTTCAATCTCCCTAACAGTTACTGTAAAATTCTCTGGCCTACCTACTAAAAACTCATTATCAGAAAAAGATTTTTGTGTTTTAGCAATACAAATTGCAAAATCATTAAAACCAAGCTTTTCAATTCTTCTTAAATTTAACTTAGCCTTTTTATCAAAATCTACAGCTTTAGCTCCATAAATTTCTTTAGCTATTTTTTCTATTTTCTCTTTAACAGGAGAATTCCAATTATACAAAGGTTTAAAATTAGATGTATTAGATTCTACAACTTTTACAACAGCTTTCGCTAATTTAGTAGTTCCATTACCTCCTTTAGCCCATCCTTCAGACACAACGGCTTTAACTCCTATTTTTTTACATTTTTCAATAATATAATTTATCTCTTCATAAGTATCGTTAGAAAATGTATTAATAGCAACTACAGGTTCAATTTTAAACTTTCGAATATTCTCCACATGCTTTTCCAAATTACAAAATCCCTGTTTTACAAAATCTAAATTTGGAGAATTATATGCATCTTTTTTAGCTCCACCATGGTGACGCAAAGCCCTAATTGTAGCAACTAAAACAACTGCTTTAGGATTTAATCCTGCCGATTGACATTTAATGTTTAAAAACTTTTCAGCACCTAAATCTGCTCCAAAACCAGCTTCGGTTATAACATAATTAGACAAAGAAAGTCCCATTTTTGTAGCGATAATTGTATTAGTACCTTGAGCAATATTTGCAAAAGGACCGCCATGTATTATTGCTGGATTGCCCTCTAAAGTTTGTACTAAATTTGGTCTAATCGCATGTTTTAATAAAATAGCCATAGCATTTTCAGCTTTTAAATCGCGCGCAAAAATTGGTTCTTTATCAAACGTATAACCTATAAAAATATCTCCTAAACGTTTTTTTAAATCTTCAAAATCCGTTGCCATACAAAGTATAGCCATTACTTCAGATGCAGGTGTAATATCAAACCCATCTTCTCTAGGAATACCATTTGCCGTTCCACCTAAACCAATAACAATATTACGCAAAGCTCTATCATTCATATCCATAACACGCTTCCAATGAATGGTTCTTGGATCTAAATTTAATTTACAACATTTACTTTGTAAATTATTATCTATTAAAGCAGAGAGCAAATTATTAGCTTTTTCAACAGCATTAAAATCGCCCGTAAAATGCAAGTTAATATCTTCCATTGGAACTACTTGAGAATACCCTCCTCCTGCAGCCCCTCCTTTAATTCCAAAAACAGGACCTAAAGATGGCTCTCTTAAAACCACTGTAGCCTGCTTACCTATTTTTTGCAATCCTTCAGTTAGACCAATAGATACTGTAGTTTTCCCTTCTCCTGCTGGAGTTGGTGTAATAGCTGTAACTAAAATTAAATTATTTTGCTGTATTTTTTCTTCATCTATAAGGGTTAATGGTAGTTTAGCCTTATATTTTCCATACATTTCAATTGCATCTTCATCAACATTAAGTTTTGCAGCAATTTTTTTTATATGTTTCATACTATTTTTCTGCGCAATTTCTATATCAGATAAATACTTCATATCAACTATTTTTTACAAACAAATATATGAAATTCAATGCTCGAAATACTATTATTTTAATATGTTGTAATTTATGAATATAAAAAGCTTAAAAAGTATTGGCATTCTCTGTTTGAAATTATATATTTGCACGTTTATAACAAATGAATTCTTATCAAATTAATGTAAAATGCAAAATAAAGGACTTATAAAATTATTCGCTATTCTATTTGGATTAGTAAGTTTATACCAATTATCATTTACTTGGTTTACAAATGGTGTTGAAGGTAAAGCAAAGATTTATGCTGAATCAAAATCAGAAGATGGAAAAGAAATAGCTAATTTAGAAAGAGTTTATCTAGACTCTGTAGCTAACAAACCTGTAATTGATTTAGGTTTTGCCCAATTTAGTTACAACGATATTAAAGATAAAGAACTAAATTTAGGTTTAGACCTTAAAGGAGGTATTAATGCTATTTTACAAGTTTCAGTTAAAGATATTTTAATTGGATTATCTAACGAATCTAAAAACCCTGTTTTTAATAAAGCCTTAGCGAATGCTACAGAAGCTCAAAGAAGTAGTGATAGAACCTATTTAGATTTGTTTTTTGATGAATTTGAAAAAGCTAGTGCCGGTACTGTAAAATTAAGCGACCCTAGTATTTTTGGTAACAAATCTTTAAGAGAAAAAATAAATTTTAAACTTACAGATGCTGAAGTAATGCCAATTATAGAGGATGAAGTAACTGGCTCTGTAAATACCGCTTTTGAAGTATTAAGAAGTCGTATCGATAAATTTGGAGTTACACAACCAAACATTCAACGTATTGGAAACTCTGGACGTATTTTAATTGAATTACCAGGTGCTAAAGATATTGATCGTGTAAAAAAATTATTGCAAAGTACAGCTGAATTACAATTCTGGGAAGTGTACTCTAATAGAGAAACTGCAAACTTCTTTTTTGAAGCTAACACTGTAGTTGAAAACTTATTAAAAACTAAAACAGAAGATGAAGATACTACTTCTGCTAAAGACGACTTAGATGATTTATTAGGTGAAGTGTCTGACTCTTTAGCTGCAAAACCAGCTGAAAATTTATTCTCGGTACTTTCACCAAGTATTCCTCAAAGCGAAAATCAAGTATCTTCTGTAATAGGTACTGCTAAAGTTTTAGATACTGCTAAAGTAAATTCTTACTTAGCTTTAAGAGAAGTTAGAGCTTTGCTTTCTAACGAAATGAAATACACTAAATTCTTATGGGATGCAAAACCATTTACTAGTACAACTGCAACAGGAGAAAGTGTAGATCTAATTTACTTATATGGTATAAAATCTAACAGACAAGATATTGCCCCTATAGAAGGTGATGTAATTGAAGATGCAAGTCAAGAATACGGACAAACAGGACAACCTGAGGTAAGTATGACAATGAATGCAATTGGATCTAGATTATGGGGTAAAATGACCACTGAAAATGTTGGGAAATTTGTAGCTGTAGTTTTAGATGACTACGTTTATACAGCACCGTCTGTAAATGTAGCAATTACTTCAGGAAGAACTTCAATTTCTGGTGGAAGTATGACTGTTGAAGAAGCTCAAGATATTGCAAACGTATTAAAAGCTGGTAAATTACCTGCTGCTGCACATATTATTCAATCTGAAATTGTTGGACCTTCTTTAGGTCAAAAAGCAATTGATAGCAGTATGAGCTCTTTTGCTTTAGCGCTATTATTAGTATTACTTTGGATGATTTTCTATTACGGTAAAGCAGGTGCTTTTGCAGATGTTGCTTTAGCTGTAAACCTTTTATTTATTTTTGGAATTTTAACTGCATTTGGAGCAGTGTTAACATTACCAGGCATTGCAGGTATTATTTTAACAATAGGTATGTCTGTAGATGCAAACGTAATTATATTTGAAAGAATAAAAGAAGAACTTGATAAAGGAAAAGGATTAAAAGCTTCTATAAGTCACGGATTTAGTTTTAAAGGTGCATTATCTGCAATTATTGACGCCAACATTACAACAATGTTAACAGGTGTTATTTTATATGTATTTGGTACAGGTCCAGTAAAAGGTTTTGCTTATACATTAATGGTAGGTATAGTAACATCTATGTTTACAGCTATATTTATTACACGTCTATTAATTGACTGGTATGCTGCAAAAGGTAAATTATTTACATTTAATACAAGTATTACTAAAAATTGGTTCAACAGAATCGATATTGAATTCTTAAGAAAAAGAAAAATTGCATACATTTTCTCAGGTGCTTTAATTGTTGTTGGTTTAATCTCATTATTTACAAACGGATTAAATTATGGTGTAGATTTTGTTGGAGGTAGAACATATGTTGTAAAATTTGATCAAGCAACTAGTGCAACCGAAGTTTCTGAAACTTTAAAAGATGCTTTCGGAAGTGCTCCAGAAGTTAAAACTTACGGTGAAGCAAGTCAATTAAAAATTACAACTAAATATAAAATAGAAGAAGAAGCTAGTAGCCATATTGATGATGAAGTACAATCTTTATTATTTAACGGATTAAAAAAATATTATTCTAAAGACTTAACTTTAGAACAATTTAAACCTGGTTACGATGGTGTTGGAAAAGTAGGTATTATGAGTTCTATTAAAGTGGAACCAACTATTGCAGATGATATTAAAACAGCTGCAGGATGGGCTATTTTAGGTTCGTTATTAATTACTTTCTTATACATATTATTTAGATTTAGAAAATGGCAATTTAGTTTAGGTGCTGTAGCTGCAGTATTCCATGATGTATTAATTGTATTAGCAATTTTCTCTTTACTTTATAAAATATTACCATTTGATATGGAAATTGGACAATCATTTATTGCAGCCATACTTACAGTTGTAGGGTACTCCCTAAATGATACGGTGGTAATTTTTGATAGAATTCGTGAGTTTACAGGAATTCATACTTCTTGGAAATTCTCTGAAGTAGTAGACAAAGCATTAAGTAGTACTTTAGGAAGAACTATTAATACATCTTTAACAACATTGGTTGTATTATTAGCAATATTCTTATTTGGTGGAGATTCTATTAAAGGATTTATGTTTGCATTAATTGTAGGTGTTGTTGTAGGTACTTACTCATCATTATTTATTGCATCTCCTATCATGTACGATACAGTAAAAAAATTAGATTCTAAAAAATAGTAGAATTTAAACTGAATAAATTTCATAAAACCGTTTTGAGTTTCAAAACGGTTTTTCTATTTTCAAATCAACAAATAAATCTGCATTTAAATTGATTTTTGTATATTGATTATTAAATTTGTAACAAAGCATAAAAATGAGCATAATTAAATTACACGATAAGTATTTTAAATCTTATATTTCAAAAGAGCAAATCCAAGAGGCTACCAAATCTTTAGTAAAAAAAGTCTATGCAGACTGCAAAGATGAAAGACCAATTTTTATTGGAATACTAAACGGTTGTTTTATGTTTGTTGCCGATTTTGTTAGACAATATAACGGTGAATGTGAAATTTCTTTTGTAAAATTAGCTTCCTATCAAGGAACAACTTCATCAGGAAAAATTAAGCAATTAGTTGGTGTTAATGAAGATTTAGAAGGAAGAACTGTTGTAATTTTAGAAGACATTATAGATACTGGTAATACTCTACAAGAAATATATTCAATTTTTGAAGATAAAAAATTAAAAGAACTTAAAATAGCTACACTGTTTTTTAAACCAGATGTTTTCAAGAAAGAACTTAATATCGATTATATTGGAATAGAAATTCCAGATAAATTTATTGTTGGATATGGTTTAGATTATGATGGAATTGGAAGAAATCTAGCAGACATATATCAACTTACAGCAAAACCAACTATGAAAAATATTGTTTTATTTGGACCTCCAGGTGCAGGAAAAGGAACACAAGCAACACTTTTAAAAGATAAATATGGACTTGTGCATATTTCAACTGGTGATGTTTTTAGATACAATATTAAAAATAAAACTGAACTTGGTCTATTGGCAAAAAAATATATGGATGGTGGAAATTTAGTTCCAGATGACATTACTATAAATATGTTAAAAGCTGAAGTTGAACTTAATGCAGGTGCTAACGGGTTTATTTTTGACGGGTTTCCTCGTACAGAATCTCAAGCAAAAGCTTTAGATGAATTTTTAACCGAAAAAGGAGAAGCAATTAATGGAATGATAGCTCTTGAAGTTTCTGAAGATTTACTAGTACAACGTATTTTAGAACGCGGTAAAACAAGTGGAAGAACAGACGATCAAGATGAATCTAAAATTAGAAACCGCTTTAACGAGTACAATACAAAAACAGCTGTTTTAAAAGATTATTACGATAACCAAAATAAATATTTTGGTATAGATGGTGTTGGTGCCATTGATGATATTACAAAACGTTTAAGCAACGTATTTGATAAAATATAATATTGTTTATCTAAACAATAATTAAACATAGAAATGCTTAAAATAAAGATTCTTGCATTGGTAAGAACACTCTAAAAGATGACTGAAGGAAATTTTGTTGATTATATAAAAATATATGCTAGTTCTGGTAATGGTGGTGGTGGATCAACTCACCTACACAGAGAAAAATACATTACTAAAGGTGGGCCAGATGGTGGCGATGGTGGACGTGGTGGACATATAATTGTTAGAGCCAATCCAAATTTATGGACCCTTTTTCACTTAAAATTCAACAAACATTTTAGAGCCGAACATGGTGGCCATGGTGCTAAATCTAGAAGTTCAGGAAAAGATGGACAAGATATTTATGTTGAAGTTCCTTTAGGTACTATTATAAGAGATAGTGAAACTCAAGAAATTCTGTTTGAAATAACAGAAGAAAATACCGAACAAATTTTATTACAAGGAGGTAAAGGTGGACTTGGTAACTGGAATTTTAGATCTTCTACAAACCAAACTCCTAGATATGCTCAGCCTGGTATTGAAGGTCAAGAAAATTGGTTTCAATTAGAATTAAAACTATTAGCTGATGTAGGCTTGGTTGGATTCCCTAATGCTGGAAAATCAACTTTACTATCTGTTTTAACAGCTGCAAAACCTAAAATAGCAGATTATGCTTTTACAACTTTAAAACCGAACTTAGGAATTGTTCAATACCGCGATTTTCAAACTTTTGTAATAGCAGATATTCCAGGAATTATAGAAGGTGCTGCTGAAGGAAAAGGTTTAGGACATCGTTTTTTACGCCATATTGAAAGAAATTCGATTTTATTGTTCTTAATTCCAGCAGATTCTGATAATATTCAAAAAGAATATAAAATTCTTTTAAATGAATTAAAACAGCACAATCCAGAATTGTTAGATAAAAATAGATTACTTGCAATTTCTAAATCTGATATGTTAGACGATGAATTAAAAGAAGAAATTAAAAATGAATTACCTGAAGGTATAAAAACGTTATTTATTTCATCTATCGCTCAACAAGGATTAACTGAATTAAAAGATAATTTATGGCAATTATTAAATGAATAACTTTTTATTAAGTTAGCTGTCATTCCTGAGAAAGCATAAATCTATTTTCATATTATTTGGATTCCTGCCTCCGCAGGAATGACAACGTTACTTTATTTATAGTATAAATTAGCTGCACAAAATCACGTCATGCTGAATTAATTTCAGCATCTCATCTTAAATAAACAATCGGTAAAAAGCTCTAATTCTTCAAAATAACAGGTAAATTAAAGGCAGTTTTAACCGGTATTCCTCGTTTAATTCCTGGTTTTAAATTTGGTAATTTATCAATTCCATCAGTTATTAAACTATCTAATTCTGGAATTTCTTGTTGAATAAATAAAGAAGATTGAATATTTACTAGTGAAACTTTTCCATTTTTAGCAACTTCTAATTTTACTAAAATTGTATCGTTTATGCTATTTTCAGTAATAAATTGATGTGCTTTTAAAGAAGCGTAAATATGTTCGGACAATTTTATTTGAGAACATATTTGTCTTTTATCTTCAGAAGGAATACTATCGCACTCGGGAAATAAAGGAAAACTATCTATAGAGCTAAAATCTACAATAGTATCTACAACTTGAACCTCTTGTTTCTGATATTTTTTTTCAAAATAAGAACAAGATAAAAGTACAAAAGCGCTAAAAAGTATTATAAAAAATTGTTTCAAAATTATTCTTTAATTCTCCTCGGTGAAAATACAACATTTTGATTTACTCTACAATAACCCCTTCAATAAAGTATTTCTTTCTTATTTCCTTAATTCTACCATTGGCATATTTAGTTAATTCTGGATTTTTACTTTTAAAACGTTCTATAAATTTTTCATAATGTTTTAAAGCAATTTTTTTATCTTCATAATACGTATCTGATGCAAAAGCTAATTCAAAAAGTGCTTCTACATTATTATAATTACTTTTAACAGCCTCATCAAAATAGTTAACCGCTTTTTTATAATCCTTTTGTTCTTTTGCCATAATTCCTAAAAGCATATACTCTTTATCTAACTCTGGTTTACTGTACATTATAGCTTGAAAAGCGTAAAGTTCAGCTCTTTTAAAATCTTTTTTTTGATACGCAATAGTTGCCATACGATAAAGAATTTTAGGGTTTTGACGGTCTAATTTAAGAGCCTTTTTAAAATATACCTCTGCTGAATCAATTTGTTTTAAATTAAAATAACTCATACCATACATTTCGTAGGTATTTACAGACTTAAACTTTAATGCCTCTAACTTATTTAAGGTTTCAATAGTTTCTTCAAATTCTTTACCAAAGTACTGATCGTTTGCTTTTAACTGTAAAAAATTAATATTTGTTGAGTCTATTTGTAAACCTTTTTCAATAAATAGTCTAGAAGAATCTCTAATATTTATGGATTTAAAAAATTTAGAAACTTCATAAATACTATTTAAATGTAAAGTGTCAATTGTAAAAGCATCAATATAACTTTGTCCCATTTGCATTTTCTTTCGTTGCAAAGCCAATGCTTTTCCTAATTGATACGGATAATTTGGATTGAGCGTATCTTGAGCTTTTAAATACCTAAATAGTTCTGAAGCTCTTTTAGGTTTAATTTCTTTTAAATACAACTTCCCTAAACTATTTGCTACTAATAAATTAGACGAATCCTTTTTAAAAACGTCTTCGTATAAATCAATAGCTTTATCCTTATAACCAATAGTTGAATATACATTCGCTAATTTAATTTTCAACTGACTTTTTTCTTCAATTGCTAAGGCTTCGGAATAAGAAGTTATCGCCTTATTATAATTGCCAATAGTTTGGTAAATATCTGCAGTTTTTTCAAGTACAAGTGCATTCTTATCTTTTTTATCTTCTAATAATTTTAAAGCTTTCTGATAATTTCCTTTTATCAACAAACTATCTACAACTGTAAAAACCGAAGACTGCGCTTCGGTTTTTAAAATTACTACAATAAACAATAATGGAATTAAAATCTTTTTCATAAAACAACTATTAACTTACTTTAAAGGCTATTGGTAAACTGTATTTAACACCAACTGCTTTCCCTTTATATTTACCAGGTTCCATTTTTGGCAAACTTTGTACAACTCTAATAGCTTCTTTTTTTAGAGATTGGTGTGGTGCTCTTGCATCTACATCCGTAATATTCCCTTCTTTATCAATTATAAACATTACAAAAATTCGTTTTACACCAGATGTTAATCCCAAACCTTTAGATAAGTTTGAATTGAAGTTTTTATTTACGTGTTCTGTAATATTTTCTATTAAACATTGTTTCAATTCCGCATTTGTACCAACACACCCAGGAAAAACCGGCACATTTTCTATAATTGCAAAAGGCACATCGTCTCCTTCAACATATTTTTTTACCTTTTTCCCATTTATAAAATCTTCCTTTGCTTTTTTAGATTGCTCTGGAGAAGCATTAGATCCACCAACTTTAAAAGCAATTGGCAAACTATATTTAACACCAACAGCAACACCTTTTTGTTT
Source organism: Lutibacter sp. A80 (assembly GCF_022429645.1). Lineage (GTDB taxonomy): Bacteria > Bacteroidota > Bacteroidia > Flavobacteriales > Flavobacteriaceae > Lutibacter. The sequence continues at coordinate 3,660,667 of NZ_CP092480.1, read as the reverse complement.
ACCTGGCTCCATTTTTGGTAAACTTTCTATAACTCTAATAGCTTCCTCCTCAAGAGATTTATGTGGTGCTCTTGCCATTACTTCCGCAATATCCCCTTCTTTATCTATTTTGAACATTACAAAAATACGTTTAACACCAGCTGTTAACCCTAATTCTTTAGCCAAACCTGCATTAAAATTTCTATTTACATGCATAGTAATATTCTCTTGCAAACACGTTCTTAATTCTTCTTTTGTCCCTTCACACCCCGGAAAAACAGGAACTTCATCAATAATTGCAAAAGGCACATCATCTCCTTCAACATATTCATATTCTGTTTTTGATTCTGTTCTTAAAGATTTTGGACGAAACCAATTTACTCTTACATCATTTTCATCTAACAAAACTACATGGTCATACAATAATTCTTCGTTATTATTAAATTTTTCGGTGATCTCTTTTTCTTTTTCTGTATACTCACTAAGCTCTAAATAACGTCCAATCATCAAACTATTTCCCACATAAGTTTTACCAATTTCAAAATCGAAATATATTCCACCTTTAAAATCTTCAGAGTTTACATTATTCAAAGCTGCTTCCATTTCAAATAACTCATCATTAGCTTCATCAATACAAGATGTATAAGTTAGCATTCCCACCAACAAAGGAATCAATAGTAAATACTTTAATTGTTTTATTTTTTGTGATTTGTTTTTAGTAATCATGACAATGCGTTTTTTTATTAATGAATGTTTATAAAATTGATTGATAAATGAGATATTTTCTACATTAAAAGTGATAGAAAGCAATTTATTGAAATACGATTTTTTGTCAGTTTCTTTCACTATTTCAGCGTCGGAAATATACTCGTGTAATAAGGTTATTCTGTTTTGGTAGATATACACTAGCGGATTAAACCACATTATAATTTTTAAAATTTCGAAAAATAATAAGTCTAAACTGTGTTTTTGCTTACAATGAATTAACTCGTGCTCAATAATGTCTAACTGCTCTTCTTCTAACAACTTTTTATTGATAAATATGTAATTAAAGAAAGAAAATGCAGATTGTTTCGATTTTAAAATTACAAGTTTATAAAAATCTTTACTTATAATCTCATTCGTTCCAATGAGTTTAAAAAGTTTAAAAATGCGAATTAAAAAAATACTTGCAAATAACACCAAACCAACATAAAATAGTAGTTCAATATAACTTAAAGTACTTGTATTGTTAGTTGCTTGTATAAATACATCTCCAGGATTTAAAACTACTTCTGGTAATTGTACTATATATTCTTGAGGAATGGATTGCTGAACACTTTTAAACTTTAATAATGGGATTATAAAAGCTAAAATTGGAGTTGTCAACAAATAAACTCTGTTCCATTTAAAGAAGGTTTCTTTTTGCAAAAAAAGATCGTAAACAGCTAAAAATAGTGTTTGAAAAAGCACGACTTGTATTATATAGTTTATCATTTCTCTGTCTTTTTGTCATTAATTTTATCTAAAATAGCTTCTAATTCAGTAATGTCAACATCATTCTTTTTTACAAAAAACGAGACCATACTTTTAAAAGAACCTTCAAAATAACCATCAACTATTTTTTGTAAAGTTTTGTTACTATAGTCTGTTTTTTTAATTAAAGGAAAATAAATATACCCTCTTCCTTTGGCTTTATGCCCAACAAATTCTTTGGTTTCTAAAATTCTAATTATCGTAGAAACAGTGTTATACGCAGGTTTTGGTACTGGTAACTGTTCAATAATTTCTTTTACAGAAGCCGTTTCTAAATCCCACAAAACTTGCATTAACTGCTCCTCTGCTTTTGTTAATTGTTTCTCCATTTTTTTAACTAAGTTTTTAGTTCTACAATACAAATATAACTAAATATTTAGTTTAAACTAATTTTCTAGTTATAAATTTTGCACGATTGTTGATTTAAAAATTAATGTTTAAATTTAATTTATAAATAAAAGTATGGATATAGCACTATTAATTATTGGGGTACTATTAATAATATTAGGTATTCTTGGTTCTTTTTTACCAGTACTTCCCGGCCCTATTACAAGTTGGTTTGCCTTATTGGTTTTACATTTAACTGATGCCATCCCTATGAATTGGACTTTTTTAGGAATTACTTTAGCCATTGCATTTATAATTTGGCTAATAGATTATATTATACCCGCAATGGGCACCAAACGCTTTGGAGGTACACGCTATGGCGTAATTGGTACTATGGTAGGTTTGGTTGTAGGAATGTTTTTCTTACCTCCTTTCGGAATAATTATAGGCCCATTTTTAGGTGCTTTTATTGGTGAAATGATAAAAGATAGTAAAGATTCTAAAAAAGCATTAAAAGCTGCCTTTGGTTCTTTTATAGGCTTTATAACCTCAACTTTCTTAAAATTTATAACAGCTGTAGTTTATGCTGGTTTGTTTTTCTCCATATTTTGGGAATATAAAAGTGCTTTTTTTAATTTCGGTTAATTTGAAATTGCATTTGCTACAATCCAACCACTTGTCCATGCATTTTGAAAATTAAACCCACCAGTAACAGCATCAATATTTAAAATTTCACCTGCAAAAAATAGATTTTTATGCAATTTGCTTTCAAATCGTTTAAAGTTTATTTCTTTTAGATCTACCCCTCCAGCAGTAACAAATTCATCTTTAAAAGTACTTTTTCCATGTACCTTAAAAACACTTTGTGTTAGTTGTTTTGAAATAGTTTCTAGCTGGCTATTGCTTAATTGTGCCCATTGAGAATCGCTTGGTATTTCAGAATCTATTACAAATTTCTCCCACAAACGCTTTGGAATTTCTTCAAAACCCGAACGTAAAGTCACTTGTTTTTTAGCTTGTTTTTTCTTTTGAGATTTTAAAAACTCTAATATAGCTTCTTGTTTTTTCGATAACCAATTTACTTCAATTTCAAAATTGTATTCTTGTTTATAAAATTCCAAGGCACCCCAAGCAGAGAGCTTTAAAATACCTGGTCCACTTAATCCCCAATGTGTAATTAATAAAGGCCCTTGTTCTGCTAATTTAGAGTTTAACACTTTTACCGAAGCATTTGGAACAGAAATTCCAGGAATATCTTGTAACCTTTTATCTGTAATATTAAAGGTAAATAACGAAGGAACTGGTTGTACAATAGAATGCCCTAAACCTTCCATTATATTCCAAACTTTGGTGTTACTTCCACTTGCCACTAAAACATAATCGGCAATAAATTCTTCTGAATTTGTTTTAACAATAAACTGGTCATTTTGTTTTTCTAAGGAATCGACTCTAGTGCTTGTTTTTAAAACAACACCTGCGTATTTAGCACTTTCTAAAAAACAATCTATAATAGTTTGAGATGAATTACTTTCTGGAAAAATTCTGTTATCATCTTCTATTTTCAGCGGCACACCCCTATTTTCGAACCATTCCATAGTATCACCTGTCATAAATTGATGAAAAGGTCCTCGTAATTCTTTTTTTCCTCTCGGATAAAATTCTACCAATTCACTTGGTGTAAAACAAGCGTGTGTAACATTACAACGTCCTCCACCGCTTACTTTTACTTTTTGCAATACTTTAGAACTTCCTTCTAAAATTACAACTTCTAATTCTGAATTTAGTTCTGCAGCATTAATTGCAGCAAAAAAACCGGCTGCTCCACCTCCAATTATTATTAATTTTTTCTTCATTTTGTTTATTTAACAATTTATGTCACTCTTAACACTTATTACTTTATTTCTGGCGGCTGAGCGAGTTGAAGCTTTTTTTATTAAAGCTTTATTTTTAATTTTTAGATACTGTTTATTAACACTTTCTTTGGATACCTGCCTGCGCAGGTATAACAGTAGGTTAAGCTCTAAATTAAATAATTAAATCTGTATACGGAATTACAGTTTCAAACCCTTTTTGTTTAAAATAATTTGAAGTGTCTGTATTTCCTGTTGCTAAAATAAAATCACCTCCCCACGCACCTAAACTTTTTGTCTGTCCAAAATAATCTGAAAACAATTCTTTTTGAACTGTTTGTAATTGAATAGTTTTAGAAACTAGTTGTTCATGAGCTTCTAATAATTTTTCAAAATCATTTAAATTGGTACAATTCAAAAATAGGGTAGATAAACTTGAAATTTGTTCAATTTCTGAAGTTAAATTTCCTTTTAAATCTTTAAAGCGTTTAATACCTTCCCTACTATTTTGTTTTTTATTTAAATACACAAAATACAATTGCTCTTTAAAACTTGGATTAAAATCAACTTTTTCAACTAATGGGTTTATGTCTTTTATTGTATATAAAATTGGTGAATTATTTTGAGCACAAGCAATATCGTAGCCACTTCCTCCAAAAGTATTTTTTAATAATTTATAGGGATTTACTGCGGCCCAACTTGCTAAATTATTAATTAAAGTTGAAGAAGTTCCTAATCCCCAATTTTGAGGAAATGTAAGTTTTGTTTTAATTAAAAAGCCTTGTTTTACACTTAAAAAAGTAGGATTTAATCTCCTTACTTCCTGTAAAATCTGCATTAATCTTTCAGCTAAAGTGTCGTTTCCTCCATCTTCAGTTGCTTCAAAATCAGCTGAAACTAAGCGTAATTTTGGCAAATCAAAAATAGCTTCTAACCAACATTTACCAGTGTTTGTGTAACTTTTCCAAATTATTTGTGGTTCATTAATTTGCTCAATGGTTAAATCTTGTCCACAAGTAGTTGGAACAGCTAAAGATTTTGCTCCATCTAAAACAAAATATTCGCCTGTTAATAATAATTTTCCGTTGCTGTAGAATTGTTTCATAGTTTTTTATGTCATTCCTGCACAGGCAGTAATCTATACTAATCTTTTAAAATATCATCAAACCAATCATCAAAAAGGTCAAACCATTTTTTATTATCTTCTTCTATTCATTTAATTTTCCAATCGTGTTTCCATTTATATTCGCTTTAAGGATTTCTGATCAGTTGTTTTTTTTTAATTATTTTTTTAAATTTTTATGTTCTGCCTTCTTTTAAAACTTTCTATGGATTCCTGCCTGCGCAGGAATGACAACGCGTTTTACAACCACGTTTAATAACAAAATAAATAATTGAATACGAAATCACAGTTTCAACCTCGCTCAGCCGCTGATTACATTAACAATAATCTTTATTGCTTCAGAATTGATTTATTCGTTTTCCCTAACCAACTTATTATATGCTTCAACCACAGCATTGTGTGTAATGGTTTTATGTTCAAAATAATCAATTAAATATTGTTTATCCTCCTCATTTGCGCCCAATTGTTTTATAATATTGGTTAAGTGCATTTTCATATGTCCTTTTTGAATTCCGGATGTTGTTAATGCTCGCAATGCAGCAAAATTTTGCGCCAACCCAGCAACTGCTATAATTTTCATTAATTCTTTTGCGGAAGGATTGCCTAACATTTTTAACGACAATTTAGACAACGGATGTAATTTAGTTAAACCACCAACAGTACCTAAAGCTAAAGGAATTTCTATCCAAAATTTAAAAATTCCATTTTCTATTGTTGCGTTTGTAAGGCTTTTATAACGTCCGCTTTTTGAGGCATAAGCATGTGCCCCGGCTTCAATAGCTCTAAAATCGTTTCCTGTAGCAATAACAACAGCGTCAATTCCATTCATAATTCCTTTATTATGAGTAACTGCACGGTATGTTTCAGCATTTGCTATTTGAACTGCCTGCACAAATTTTTGAGCAAATAATTCTGAATTTTCAACACCTAATTCAGAAACTTTACAACTTACCTCTGCTTGCACCAAACATTCTGGTACGTAATTAGATAAGATACTCATTACAATTTGAATACTGTTATTTTGAAACTCATTTGCCATAGACTCAAGACAAGAATTTATAAAATTTGCCCCCATACTATCAACCGTTTCAAAAGTAACATGTAACTGATAGTAATTTTTTAGCTCAGCAGTTTTATCACGCAATTCAATATCTAAAATTCCACCTCCACGCTTTTTCATATTTTGAGTGATGGTTTCTGTTGCCTGTAATAAAGCTTGTTTCTTATTTACAAAATAATTTTGAAGTGTTGCCTTATCGCCTTCATACATAAAATGAACCTGACCAACTTTTTTAGTTGCAATTACTTTTGCTTTAAATCCACCTCGGGCACTCCAAAACTTAGCAGTTAACGAAGCTGCTGCAACAACAGAACTTTCTTCTATTGCCATTGGTATTGTATAATCTATGCCATTTATTATAAAATTTGGTGCAATTCCAAAAGGTAAGTAGTAGTTAGAAATGGTATTTTCAATAAAATCATCGTGTAATTCTTGTAATACAGTATCAGAATTCCAATACTGCATTAACACTTGTTTCACTTTAATATCATTATTAAAAAAATTAGAAATCAACCAATCTATTTTTTCAAGCTTTGCTAGCTTAGAAAATCCATTAACGGTTTTAGACATTTAAATGTAACTTTTATTATTTGTGCAAAGATAATTTAATAAAAATTAAAATTAACATTTATAATAAAATGTGAATATTTATGATTTATTACAACGGTAATATGCAAAAATTTTCTTAAACTTGACAATTATTTTAAGAAATGATAATTTCATGAAAAAACTACTCCTTTTATTTATTACAGTAACTTCCTTAGCAACAGCACAAAAACAAGATATTACTTTAAACGAAATTTGGAATGGTACATTTAGTACCGAAAGAATGAACTCTTTAAACTCTATGAATGGCGATTTTTATTCGTTATTAAATTTTAATAGAGCCACCAGAAGTACAACCGTAGATAAATATAGTTATGCCTCTTTAGAAAAAGTTGAAACCATTGTTGATAGTGAAAATTTAAGTGAAATAGCCTATTTTGAAAGTTACGATTTTAACAACGATGAAACTAAATTGTTATTAGGTGTTAAAGTAGAACCAATATATAGAAGATCTAGTTTAGGTATTTTTTATGTGTATGACATCGCTTCTAAAAAACTGCAATTAATTGATGAAGAAAAAATACAAGAACCTACTTTTTCTCCAGATAGTAAAAAAGTAGCCTATGCTAAAAACAACAATCTATTTGTTAAAAATCTAGAAACAAATAAAGTTATTCAAATAACATCAGATGGTAAAAAGAACTTTATTATCAACGGTATTTGCGATTGGGTATATGAAGAAGAATTTTCTTTTGTACGTGCTTTTGATTGGAGTGCCGACAGTAAAAATATTGCTTTTTTACGTTTTGATGAAACCGAAGTTCCTGAATTTTCTATGCAACTAACAGGAAAAGAATTATACCCAACACAACAAGTTTTTAAATACCCAAAAGCCGGAGAAAAAAACGCAATTGTAGATTTACAGTTATATAACTTAGAAACTAAAAATACTTCAAAAATAACTTTAGGAGATTACGAGTATATTCCACGTTTAAAATGGACAAATAATGCAACTACTTTAAGTGTTATTACTTTAAATCGCCATCAAAATAACTTAAATTTATATTTTGTTAATGCCACTGATAATACCGCTAAAGTTGTATTAAATGAAACAGATAAAGCGTATGTAGATATACACGATAATTTAACTTTTTTAAATGATAATAGTTTTATTTGGACCAGTGAAAAAGACGGTTTTAATCATATTTATCACTATTCTAAAGAAGGTAAACTTATCAATCAAATTACAAAAGGCGCTTGGGAAGTCACTAATTTTTACGGAATTAACGAAAAATCCAAAACTATTTATTACCAATCTGTTGAAGATGGTTCTATTAACAGAACTATTTATTCCATTAAGCTAAATGGTAAAAATAAACAACGCTTAACAAATGCTACCGGTACAAATAGTGCATCATTCAGTAAAAATTCAAATTATTTTATCAACACTTTTACCGATATAAACACCCCAGCTGTCTATACGCTTCACAATTCAAAAGGAAAACAATTAAAAGAAATTTTAAACAATAATAAACTTTTAGAAAAATTATCGAATTACAATTTATCTAAAAAAGAATTCTTCACTATAAAAACTGAAAATGGAGAGTTTAATGCGTGGATGTTAAAACCTTCTAATTTTGATACCAACAAACAATATCCATTATTTATGACTCAATATTCGGGTCCTGGATCACAATCGGTTAGCAATTCTTGGAATAGTGCAAACGATTATTGGTTTCAACATTTAGCACAACAAGGGTATATAATTGTATGTGTAGACGGAAGAGGAACTGGTTTTAAAGGTGCAGATTTTAAAAAATCGACCTACTTAAATTTAGTGAAATACGAAACTATAGACCAGATTGATGCTGCTAAAGAATTGGCTAAAAGACCTTATATTAATGAACAAGAAATTGGAATTTGGGGATGGAGCTTTGGTGGACATATGAGTACCAATTGTTTATTAAAAGGGAACGACGTGTTTAAAATGGCAATTGCAGTTGCACCTGTTACAAGCTGGCGTTTTTACGATACCGTTTATACTGAACGCTTTTTAAGAACTCCACAAGAAAACCCTGCTGGTTACGATGAAAATTCACCAATTAATTATGCAGATATGTTAAAAGGTAAATTTTTATTAATTCACGGAAGCGGAGATGATAATGTGCATGTACAAAATACAATGCGCCTAACAAACGCTTTAATAGAAGCAAATAAACCTTTCGAACAAGCTATTTATCCAGATAGAACTCACGGAATTTATAGAGGTAAAAATACAAGATTACATTTGTTTAATAAAATGACTACTTTTATCAAAGAAAATTTAGGAAATTAAAACAAATACCGATAGAATTGAAATAATTATAAATTTAATATATAACCAACAATATGACTGATAACACTTTAAAAACAGACCCGACACATAAAGAACTTTTTGGGCATCCGGTAGGACTCTATGTATTATTTTTTACTGAAATGTGGGAGCGTTTTTCTTACTATGGAATGCGTGCAATTTTAGTACTTTATTTAGTTGCTCAAACTAATGGAGATAATGCAGGTTTAGGATGGACAAATGGAGAAGCTTTATCTCTTTATGGAACTTATACAATGCTTGTATACCTAATGTCTATTCCAGGTGGATGGATTGCAGATAAATTTTTAGGACAAAAAAAATCAGTGTTATATGGAGGTTTACTTTTAGTTGGTGGACATAGTATATTGGCTATTGAAGAAATGTGGGCATTTTATACCGGTTTAGGTTTAATTATTGCCGGTGTTGGTATGCTAAAACCAAATATTTCTACTATGGTAGGTGGGCTATATCAAAAAGGAGATATTAGAAGAGATAAAGGATTTACAATATTTTACATTGGAATTAATGTTGGTGCATTTTTATCTAGTTTAATTGTTGGTACTGTTGGTGAAGTTTATGGATGGCATTATGGATTTGGATTAGCAGGTATTGGTATGGCTTTAGGTTTAATTCAATATATGGCTGGACAAAAATTTTTAAAATCTGTTGGTAATTTTATAGGTGAATCTAGTGAAGCTGATAAAGCTGCTTTTAATAAACCTTTAACTAAAATAGAAAAAGATAGAGTAATTGTATTGTTCATTTCTTTTTTACTTGTAATTGTATTTTGGGGTTCATTTGAACAAGCTGGAGGTTTATTAAATATTTATGCTTCTGAAAAAACAAATAGAATACTATCATTCTCACTTCCATTTATTGGAAATGAAGTACCAGCATCATGGTTTCAATCGTTAAACGCAATGTTTATAATCTTTTTAGGAACTGGTGTTGCCGCATTTTGGGCAAATAGAAAATTAAAAGGAAAAATATCAACCTCATTATTTAAAATGATTATTGGTTTAATGATTATGGGATTTGGTTTCTTTTTTATGACAGCAGCAGCAGGACAATATGAAGCTACTGGAACTTCAGCTATGTACTGGTTAGTTTTAGCCTATTTATTTCATACAGTTGGAGAATTATGTCTTTCTCCAGTTGCACTTTCATACATTACAAAATTAGCACCTGTTAAATACGCTTCATTAATGATGGGTATTTATTTTGCAATGACTGGAATTGGAAATAAATTTGCAGGATTATTAGGAGAATCAGCAGAACATTTAGGAGAATATACTGTTTTTACAGGTATTGCTATATTTTGTGTTCTATTTGGATTACTAGTTATGGTTTTCCGCAAAAAACTAGAAAATTTAACACATGGAGCTGAAGATGATGAACACGTTATTACTGAATAACTTTAATTATTTTGATTAATTTTACAATTCGAAATAAATCTATTTCTAGATAATTAATGACACATTTAAAATAAATATTTATAAAAGCTCAGGTAAAAAATTACCTGAGCTTTTATGTTCTAAAAATCACATACAATGAGTACAGAAAAAAAATCTTTTTTGCAAACAGTCGGCTCTTTTAATAAAACATTTTGGCTAGGTAGTTTTATGGAACTTATGGAGCGTTGGGCCTGGTATGGAGTTTTTACTCTTTTTGCATTATACCTAGTTGGTTCAACTGATAAAGGAGGATTAGGTTTTAACCATATTCAAAAAGGAAATATAATGTCTGATATTACAGCTTTATTATATTTTCTGCCAATTTTTACGGGTGTTATTGCCGATAAAATAGGATATAAACTATCGCTAATAATAGCCTACACAATTTTAATTACAGGGTATTTATTAATGGGTGAAGTAAACACTTATTGGGGTATGTATTTTGTATTCTTATTTGTTGCAATTGGAGCTGCAATGTTTAAGCCTGTAGCTTCTGCAATTATTACTAAATCAACAAATAAATCCAATGGAACATTAGGTTTTGGTATTTTTTATATGATGGTAAACATTGGTGGTTTTATTGGCCCTGCATCATCATCATATTTAAGATCTACTTACGGTTGGAAATTAATTTTTATTCAGGCTGCAGTTGTAATTGGAATTAACTTACTACTTGTATTGTTTTTCTTTAAAGAACCTGAAAGAGAAAAAACAGCAAAAGAATCTTTTGGTGCTGCTATAAGAACTTCATTATTAAAAATATGGGAAGCAGTTAAAGACACAAGATTAACTGTTCTTTTAATTTTAATGGTTGGTTTCTGGACTATGTTCAACCAATTATTTTATACATTACCAAACTTTATTGAAGATTGGGTAGATTCCTCTGCACTAAGTGCTTCTATAACTAATTTTTGGCCTGGATTAGGAAACTTATTAAGTGAAAACGGACAAATTAAACCAGAATGGTTTACAAATATTGATGCTTTAATGATTGTAACCCTACAAATGTTTGTTTCTTATTTTGTAATTAAAATGAGACACGTAAGCGCTATGATTAGAGGTTTTATTATTGCAGCTATTGGTATTGGTTTAACTTTCTACACAAACAATGTAATGTTTACCATTTTAGGAACAATGATATTTGCAATTGGTGAAATGACTACAAACCCAACTTTCTCATCTTTTATTGCTTTAATATCGCCTAAAGGAAAAGAAGCCTTATATCAAGGAACCTACTTTTTACCTGTAGCAGCTGGTAACTTTTTAACAAAACTTATTTCTGGTAACCTTTACCAATCTTGGTCAGATAAATTAAGTTTATTACAAACTGAAATGACAACTAGAGGTATAGAAATGCCTGAAATAACAGAAACCTTTACAAAAAATGACTACTTAGTTTTAGCTGAACAAAAACTAGGAATGGAACATTGGGAAATGACTCAAATGCTGTGGGATAACTATAATCCAAATAAAATTTGGTATGTAATTGTTGCTATTGGAATTATAACAATTATAGCCTTATCTATTTACGATAAAATGGTTATTAGACCAAAAGAAAAAGCAGAACTAGAAGCTTAATTAAAATATCGAGTGATTTTAAACGAAACAACTAAAATCGAAAATAAAATAACTAATTAAAAAAATAAAAATTAAGAAATAAAACTATGAGTACACTAACAAAGTATAAATTTGAAGGTACAGAAATGAATAATAAATTATTGATGGGGCACCCGTCTGGTTTATTCATTTTATTCTTTACCGAAATGTGGGAAAGATTCTCCTATTATGGAATGCGAGCTCTGCTTGTATTATTTTTAACTTCCGCTTTAATGGACGGAGGTTGGGCTTGGAGTCGTGAAGATGCTTTAGGCTTATATGGAACTTATACAATGTTAGTATATTTCACTCCAATTATTGGAGGTATTTTAGCGGATCGACTTTTAGGTTATAGAAATGCAGTTGCTTTAGGTGCATTTTTAATGACACTTGGACACGCCGCAATGGCTTTTGACACACCTTGGGCTTTATATTTAGGTATTGGCTTGTTAATTGCTGGAAATGGTTTTTTTAAACCAAATATTACCTCAATTATTAATGGTGTTTATAAAAATGCTCAAGAAAAGAAAGATGGTGCTTTTACCATATTTTATATGGGTGTAAATGCAGGTGCTTTCTTAGGAATTATGTTATGTGGTTATGTAGGTGAAACTTATGGCTGGCATTATGGTTTTGGATTAGCTGGTATTTTTATGTTTTTAGGTATGCTACAATTTTGGTTTGCACAAACTATATTTGGTAAAGTAGGTTTAAAACCAACCAAAGAAGTAGATATATCTGATGCTATTCCAAACGAAGAAGTTAAAGAAAAAAGTTACGATGATATTCCTAGTAGTCACCAAAGAGACAGATATATAGTTGTTGGTATTTTAGCTTTTTTTACTATCTTTTTCTGGGCTGCTTTTGAACAAGCTGGTGGATCTATGACTATTTTTGCCAAAGACTATACCAATAGAATACTAGAAGGTGGTGCTGCAAATATTTTTAGAATAGCTAACACATTATTAACTATTGTGCCTTTAGCAATTATTACTTATGTTCTTTTTCAACTATTTAAAATAACATTTAAAAAGTATACTTTATCAAATCTATTTTTAGGATTGAGTTTTACAATAATATGGGCTATTGTAATTATAATGTTAAAAAATCAATTTAGCCAAACTTCAACAGAAATACCTGCTTCTTGGTTTGGAATTTTAAATTCATTCTTCATTATATCATTTGCTCCTTTATTTTCTAAAATATGGGAAAGTAAATTTAACCCACCTGCAACTGTAAAATTTGGAATTGGCTTAATATTATTAGGCTTAGGTTTTTCAGTATTGGCCTACGGTTCTGCAAGTATACCTCAAGGAGCTAAAACAGCCTCTGTAAGTGTTATTTGGTTAATTTTAGCTTATTTATTACACACTTTAGGTGAATTAAGTTTATCTCCTGTTGGCTTATCATATGTTTCTAAATTAGTACCAGGTAAAATGATTGCCATGATGTTTGGACTATGGTATATTGCTGTAGGTATGGGTAATAAATTAGCTGGTTCAATGGGTGGAATGATTGATGAAATTACCACTAAATACTCTATGAGTACTTTCTTTTTAATTTTCACTATAGTACCAATTATTGCCGGTATATTAATAATGTCATTAACTCCAGTTATTAAAAAATTAATGCACGGCGTTAAATAAATTTAAAAATAGTTTGTAATTTTGGCAACGTTATTGCGTCATAATTAAAAGATAATATTTAAATAAACTAAAAAATGAAGAAACTACTTATTTTAACAATAGCCTTATGCAGCATATCTGTATCTGCTCAAAAAATAAATTGGATGAGCTTAGAAGAAGCTGTTGCAGCACAAAAAGTAACACCTAAAAAAATATTTATAGATGCTTATACTGTTTGGTGTGGCCCTTGTAAAATGTTAGATAAAAATACATTTAGCAATAAAGATGTAGCAACTTATGTAAATGAAAATTATTATGCTGTAAAATTTAATGCTGAAGGAAACGAAACAATAAGTTTTAAAGATCAAACATTTACAAACCCTAATTTTGACGCAACTAAATCTGGTAGAAATAGTTCACATCAATTAGCTGGCTACTTTGGTGTAAGAGCCTACCCTACAATTATATTTTTAGATGAAGATAATAATTTAATCGCTCCGCTACCTGGGTATAAAACACCTCAACAGTTTGAGTTATATTTAAAATTATTTGAAACAGATGATTATAAAAATATAACTGCACAAGGTGATTGGGAAGCGTATCAAAGCAATTTTAAATATGAATTTGAAGAATAATTAAATTATTCTTTTAATATAAAAGCTCCTTTTTGCATAGTATTGTAAAAAGGAGTTTTATTTTTTATACAGGTTTCCTCCCATCTATTAACATAACTTCTATAATTTGACGCATCAACTACCAACATTTTTGGTTGATGTATTTTTAACAAACGATCTAAATTAATTTTAGGAGAATTCTGTAATAGTATAATTGAAGGCTTCACACTCTTAAAATTATACATTCCCAAGCTATCAATTAGCAATACAGTCTCATTTTTAAACCTATACAAGTTTTTAATCGACTTAACTTCGCTAGTTTTTTTTAACCCTGAACCTAAAACATAAGCATTAATACTATATAAATTTTCAATTGAATCTGTTGAGCTATAAATATTTAAATCTGTTCCAAACCTACTAGCCAAAACCGTTGTTCTATTTTCATTAAAAACTATAAACTCATTTGTTGTTTGTAACTTATTCTTTTCAAAAATCAATACAATTTGCACGCTTATAAATGCAAGTAATACTAAAATCAACCTACTAAACATTTTCTTTTCTATCCATTTAAAAGTTAAAAAAACAACAACATACAACGCACACATTAATACCATTGATAATGCTATATCTTTAATAATAAAGAAATCTTGACTAGCTATCCACTTAACAAAAGCATTCATTAATCGAATAATATGTATAAAAATATCGGCTAAAACTTGCGGAAGTAATTCAAAAACTGAAAGTAATATTACAACAATCCCTGTTATTAGTATAAATCCTAAAAACGGAATTATTACTAGATTAGACAGAAAAAACAAGCCTGGAAATTGATGAAAATAAAAAATACTTAAAGGCAAAACACCCAATTGTGCAGCTAATGAAACTGCAAATAATTGCCACATTTTAAAAACAAACTTGTTTTTAGGACTCCATAAACTTACAATTTTTGGTTGTATCCAAACAATTGCAAAAACAGCTAAATAGCTTAATTGAAAACCGACATCAAATAAATAATAAGGATTAAAAAGGAGTAAAAAAAACATTGAAATAACCAATGTATTATAAATATTTGAAGCCTTATTTAAATACATTCCAATTGCAATTGCAGTAAACATAGTTACGGCTCTTACTACCGAAGGCGATAAACCTGCAATAATTGCATACATCCATAATAAACAAACTATAATAATACTAGAAATTAATTTTCCATATTTTAAATAATGTAATGGTTTCAATAAAAAGGTAAGAATTAATAAAATAATTCCAATATGCAACCCAGATACCGCTAAAATATGAATAGCTCCAGCATCTGAATAACTTTCAATTAAATCCTTTGATATTGTTTGCCGTTGCCCTAACAAAAGCGCATTTACTACAGCTAGTTCGTTATCTTTAAAGCCATTATTCTTTAATGAAATTATAACTTTATCTCTAAATTTAGCAGCCAATCCTTTTATGGAAAAAGCAGTTATAGTTTGTTTTAAAAATTGAGTATTATTTACATACAATTGATGGTAAATCTGCTTATTTTTTAAATATTTTTTATAATTAAATACATAAGGATTTAATGGTTTATTTATTTCATAAAATGAAGTGCTAACAACAATATTATCTCCAACATTTAAAATAGCAACACTACTATCCTTTTCAATATTAACAAGAATACTTCCAATTGATTTGGTATTTAGTAACTGTACCACTTCAGCTTCATACTTATTATATTTAAGAGTCGGTTTTAAGACTTTTTTAATAGCTATTGTAGCAATGGTATTATTTGCAGGTTTAAAACCTGAAATATTTGTGTAATGCTGTTTATTATACAGTTGATTTTTAAAAGTAATGGTTGAAATTCCAATAAAAAAAATCAGTATAAAAGCAATTATAGTAAATACACTATTAGACTTTATCTGTCTATTTGTATAAATATAAATAGCAAATAATAATATTATTAAAGAAGAAAGTATTTTAACAAGTAAACCCGGTTGAAAGTAAAAGTTACTTCCAACTAAAATACCAATCACTAAAAAAAGTACTAATTGTACAGGTATAAATTTTAAAAATTTAATCATAGCTTGTTAAAGCTACAAAAAAAAATTTAGTTGTATTAAAACTTAAATGCAGTAACAAAAGTAACAAAGTGATTTATATCACTAACCTAACTAACTGAATTGAGTAATTTTACATACGGTTTTAATTTATTTTTACAACTATATAAGTTTCATATACTTAAAAGCATTGTAAATATCATTAAAAAAATTATGTTCAATTATTTTTATAAAAGTTGAGGTTGCTAACAGTTTTAATTTATAAACAACCTCAACTTTTTGATATCATTTTTGCAGTTTTTAATGAAGCACCTTTTCCTCCTAATTTTTTTTCTAATTCAAAATAATTAAGAAACATTTTTGTACGGTTTTCTTCATCTAAAATTTTATGAAGTTCTGCTTCTAGTGTTTTTTCATTAAAATCGTTTTGAATTAATTCTTTAACTACTTCTTTATTCATAATTAAATTTACTAAAGAAATAAATTTCAAATCAATTAAACGCTTTCCAATTTGATATGAAATCCAACTTGTTTTATAACACACAATTTCTGGTACTTTAAACAATGCTGTTTCTAAAGTTGCCGTTCCTGAAGTAACAATTGCGGCATAAGAAACCGACAACAAATCATAGGTTTTATTACTTACAAACTTTACATTTTCTTTATTAATAAATTGCTGATAAAAATGGTAATCTTGACTTGGAGCACCAGCAATTACAAACTGATAATCTGTAAATTTATCAGCCATTTTTAACATAACTGCTAGTAGCTTTTTTATTTCCTGTTTTCTACTACCTGGCAATAATGCAATAATTGGTTTTTCACCTAATTGATGTTCTTTTCTAAACTCAAATTCTTTTACTTGTGGTCTATTTGCAATAGCATCTAGTAAAGGATGACCAACAAAAGTTACTTTATAATCGAATTTTTTGTAAAAATCTTCCACAAAAGGAAGAATAACATACATTTCGTCTATATCGCGTTTTATATCTTTAACTCTTCCAGATCTACTTGCCCAAACTTGAGGAGAAATATAATATACTGTATGAAAATTAGCTTCTTTTGCCCATTTAGCAATACGTAAATTAAAACCTGAATTGTCTATAAAAATTATTTTATCTGGATTAAATTTTAAAATATCTTCTTTACAGAATTTTATAAACCCTAATATGGTTGAAAGGTTAGTTATAACCTCCGCAAACCCCATAAAAGCTCTTTCTTTATAATGCTTCACCAAGGTACCACCAACTTCAGTCATTAAATCTCCTCCCCAAAATCTAATTTCTGCCTGTTTATCTTCTAAAAATAATGCTTTCATTAAATTAGAACCGTGTAAATCTCCAGAAGCTTCCCCAGAAATAATATAATATTTCATAACTAATTACTTTGAAAAAGGATTAATAATAACACTAAAAATGCAATAAAAAAAGATTCAAATAAAACGCCACGCGCTCTATAAATTTGTTTCTTTTTTAAAAAAATATAAAATACAAAGAAATTTGCAATAGCACCTAAAGACAAAACTTTACCTTCTAAATTCCCTTCTTTTATTAAATCTAAACTTGTATAAAAATCATATTTAGAAAAAAATTCAATAAAAATAAAAGTACCAGAAGCTGTGGTAATTAAACCTACAATAAAACCAATTAGTAATTCTTTAACCATTAAAACAAATTATAAATTCCAGTTATTTAATTTATGAATAAAATGATGAGCTGTTAAATCGAATTGAACGGGTACCACAGAAATATAATTGTTTTCCAAAGCCCATTCATCGGTATCTTCACCTTTATCCATATTTATAAATTTTCCTGTAAGCCAATAATACACTTTTCCTTGTGGATTAATACGTTTATCAAATTCTTCTACCCAATTAGCACGTGCTTGACGGCATATTTTAATGCCTTTAAATGTTTCACTTTTCGGGAAATTAACATTTAAAACCACTCCATCAGGCAGGCTATGTTCCAAAACATTTAAAACAATTTGTTTTATAAACGGTTTTAAAACTTCGAAATTGGCATTCCAAGAGTAATCTAACAAAGAAAAACCAATTGCTGGAATCCCTTCAACTCCCGCTTCAACTGCAGCACTCATTGTTCCAGAATAAATGACGTTTATAGACGAATTTGAACCATGATTTATACCTGAAACACATAAATCTGGTTTTCTATCTAAAATTTCACTTACTGCCAACTTTACACAATCGGCAGGAGTTCCAGAAGATTTATATTCTTCTTGTGGGCCATCATCAATTTTTATAGCATCACAATATAAAGTTTCACTTATAGTTACTGCATGTCCCATACCACTTTGAGGACTATCTGGTGCAACCACAACAACATCACCAATTTCATTCATTACAGCTATTAAAGTACGTATACCTGGAGCTGTTATACCATCATCATTAGTCACTAAAATTAAAGGTCTTCTATCCATATTTCAAATTTTAAAGAACAAAGCTACTATATTTTATTTGGTTTCAATAAATTTAACTTTAACATTTTATAAAGATAATTTAACGTTTGTTTTAAGTACTATTGTATGTAGCAAAACATAACATTAGCTATAACATATTTTTTATAATTACTTAATTAAAATAACCATAAATAACAGCAAACTTAACTACATATTTGATAATTACTTATTAAAAAGCATTAATTTATTTCAAGTTTGGCGTTGAATTTATAAAAAAAAGTTAAATTGGTCACCAATCCAAAATATTAGCACTATTTTAGTAGTTAGTAATCTTATAAATACACTTATTAGTATAAAAAAATGATTAGAAAATTTAAATTTTTAGTACCCATTATTCTTATAATTGGTTTTTCAACAAGTTTTAAAAAGGTTAATAATACAGATCCAAAAGATAAAGTTTTAATAACCATTCTAAATTATGTATTAACACAATGGCATTATCATCCGCAAGATATAAATGATTCGTTTTCAGAAAATGTATATACTAAGTTTATTGATAATTTAGACCCTACTAAAAGGTACTTTTTACAAGCTGATATAGATGAATTTTCAAAGTATAAAAAAGATATTGATGACCAAATAAAAAAAGAAGATTTAAGCTTTTTTAATTTAGTTTTCGAACGTTTTTCTCAACGTACAGAAGAGTCCAAAGCATATTATAAAGAAATATTAAATTCGCGTTTTAACTTCAATATTGAAGATACTTTAAATGTTGATTACGATGCTAAACAATATGCTAAAAACAAAAATGAATTAATTCTTAATTGGAAAAAACAATTAAAATTTAGCGCTTTATCTAAACTATACGACAAAATAAATGATGAAAATGACAAGTTTGAAAAAGATAGTTCATATCATAAAAAATCAATAGAAACTCTAGAAGCTGAAGCTCGAAAATCTACGTTAGAAAATATGGATGAATATTTTATGCGCTTAGATGAACTGAATGAGTCTGACTGGTTTTCAACTTATATAAATAGTATTTCTGAAGAATTTGACCCACATACTAATTATTACGATCCTGATGCTAAAAAAGGATTTGATCAAGATATTTCTGGAAAATTAGAAGGTATTGGTGCTAGACTTCAAAAGAAAAATGATTATACCAAAGTAAGTGAACTTGTTTCTGGTGGTCCTGCTTGGAAACAAGGTGAATTAGAGGCTGAAGATCTTATTTTAAAAGTGGGACAAGGAGATGAAGAGCCTGTAAATATTGTAGGTATGCGTCTATCCGATGCCATACAATATATAAAAGGGAAAAAAGGAACCGAAGTTAAACTTACTGTAAAAAAAGTTGACGGTACTACTAAGGTAATTTCTATAATTAGAGATGTGGTAGAATTAGAAGAAACTTTTGTAAAATCTAGTGTGGTAAAAAAAGACAATCGTACATTTGGTCTAATTCACTTACCTAAATTTTACATCGATTTTGATGAAAAAAATTACAGAAATTCAACAACTGATATGGCACAAGAAATTGAACGCCTTAAAAAAGAAAATGTTGAAGGTTTAATTATCGACTTAAGAAATAATGGTGGTGGATCTTTACAAACTGCTGTTGAAATTTCTGGTTTATTTATAGATAAAGGTCCAGTAGTTCAAGTAAAATCTAGAGATAAAAACGCTGACGTTTTAAAAGATGTTGACTCTAAAATTCAATGGGATGGTCCTTTGGTAATATTAGTTAATGAATTCTCCGCATCAGCCTCTGAAATATTTGCTGCTGCTATGCAAGATTATAAAAGAGCTGTTATTATTGGTGGAAAACAAACTTACGGTAAAGGAACTGTACAACGTGTTTTAGATTTAAATAGATATCACAATTTAAAAGAAGATATTGGAGCGTTAAAAATGACTGTTCAAAAGTTCTATAGAATTAATGGTGGCTCTACTCAATTAGAAGGTGTACACTCAGATATTGTGTTACCTGACAGATTTATGTATTTAGAAATTGGTGAAAGAGATTTAACAAACCCTTTAGCCTATGACAAAGTTCCAGAAGCAAATTATAGCTTATGGAATAATTACGAAAATTTTGATAGCGCAATTAATAATAGTAAAAAAAGAGTTGCTAACAACAACAATTTTAAACTAATAAATGATAATGCTAAATGGTTAAAAGACACTCAAGACGATACATTAATTTACTTGAGCTTAGATGCCTATAAAAAAGATCTTGAAAATAACAAAAATGAATCTATAAAGTATAAATCTATTAGTGATTTTACAACAAACCTAACATTTAACTCTCCTCAATACGAGCTTTCTAAAATTGAAGCTGATAAAGATTTAGCCGATAAAAGAACCGCTTGGCATAAAAACTTAAAAAAAGATATTTATGTTGATGAAGCTTTAAATGTATTGAGTGAATTAAAAATAAAATCTAAAAATCACTTAGTAAAAAATTAATTATATACAAACTCTAAAAAAGCATGAGGTGGTTTAAAAAGTTAACTTTTTAAACCACCTCATTTTTTATTATTCTAAAACAGTTATACTTACTCTATCCTTACTTAGCAACCATTTTTTTACTTTTCACATCTTCTTTCTTTACAAAATAAAACAAATTAAATATTATCATTTTTTAACTTAAAAAAGTGACAATTCCACACTTTAATCATTAAAATAATAATACTTTTTTATTTTTTTGAATAATTTTTACTATTTTCATAACCAACTATTACTAAAAAATCAAATAATCTAACCAAACTAACAGTTTATAGAATCACTATTTCTATAACTGAACGTATGATTTATATTAGATTTTAAATTAGTGTTTTTTACTTATTTATAATTTTTTTAAAAAAAATAGGTAACAAATTTAAGTCGCATCTTATATACATTTAAACAAACTAATTAATGAAATCAATAAATTATTTTTTATGCCTAACTTTTATTTTCACAGGTAGTTTTATGTTTGCTCAACAAAAAGAACAAAAAATTACTTTTAGTGGAAATGTTGGTCTTTTTTTTGATACTTATAATTATTCCGAAGAAAATTACCCAACCTTTAGACCAAAATATCCAGAAAACGAATTACGGTTAAATGCTAATGCCACAATACAAATTGGAGAATATTTATCAATTCCATTTGGACTTAGTATTAGCAATCAAAAAACACTCTACAACCTACCATCACTTCCTGAGGAAAACCTAATCGATTTTATACAAAATCCTAAAAATGATATTAGCATAAACCCAGAATATAAGTGGTTAAAAGGTTATTTAGGTTCACAAACTCCAAATTATTCATTATTAACAACTGGAGACACTCCCCTTTTTGGTATTGGAATAGATATAAATCCTGGTAAACTTATTTTTTCTACTAGCTATGGTCTATCTCAAAGAGCAATAGAGTCAGACGCAATGTTTAATATTGTTGGTGCTTACAAGCAAAAAATATTAGCCACAAGAATTGGTTATGGTAAAATTGATGGACCAAAAGTTACCTTAAATTTTGTAAAAGTTAAAGATGATATAAACTCAGTAACCAATGCGCCTTTATATGATGACCCAATTGAAGGAATTTCAATTTCTCCATTAATTGAATTTAACATTTCAGAAAAATTACTTTTCAAAACAGAAACAGCCGCTTCTATTTTTACAAGCAATTTAAACAACACTTTTACAATAAACGATGCTACAATTGAATCTTTAAGTGATTTTATAACAATTAACGCATCGAGTAAGGCTGACATTTCACATGTTTCATCAATAGATTGGACGTCTAAAAAATTTACTATTGGTGGTGAAGTAAAATATATTGGTCCTGGCTTTGTACCTGTTGGGTATAGAAATGTTGAAAAAGATATTTTAGATTATAAATTAAGATCTAGTTTTAAATTATTTAAAGATAAAACATCTATAAATGGAATGTTTGGTATAAGAACTAATAATGTTAAAAACACCAATCTACAAAGCACCAAACGTATAATTAGTAATGTTAATGTGTTTTCACAAATAAGTGATGCTTTTGCTATAAATGCAAATTATTCAAATTTTGGGTTTAACAATAACGAAATAAATAATTTAATACGAGTTGAAATGATTAACAACTCTTTCTCACTTTCTCCTTCATATAATTTTAAAACTAAAACAATCAACCACCAGGTAAATGTAAACGGTAGTTTAAACCTTTTTGACCAATATGACGCTGTAAGTAGTGCTTTTGTAGCTACCAAATCTAAAACTGTAAGTTTAAATTACAATCTAATGTTTAAAGAAATGCCTTTAAATATAAATTTTATCAGCTTGTTTTTTAATAATGAAATGCCTTCGAGTACCATAAAAATGAGCAATTACGGAACAACCTTTAGCTACAAATTTTTCGATAAAAAATTAAGCCCTTCTTTAGGTTTTAATTTAGCCAATATTACTAGAGATAACTTTACAACAGACCATAGATTTAGTATGCGTGTGAAAGCAAAATATAAAATAACAAAAAAGTTACTATTTAATTTATCATATAACTTAAATAACTACAAATACGGTTCTTCAAAACCAAATGCAATAACAAACGAACATAGAATGCAATTTGCATTATTACAAAATTTCTAAAACTAACATTATGAAAAAATTACATATAATATTCGTATTCATTTTAAGTGTTTTTATAAAATTAAATGCACAAGAAATTAATGTTAGCTTAAATGTTGACTCTAACCCAAATCCTCAAATATCTGAATGGGTAGACAGAGCCGAACTAGCATTGTTAACCATTGTAAATACAAACGAAAAGTATGAAGATTACGAATACAAAATTCAAACTAAAATTTATAAAGACAACGAATTGGTTGCTGAAACAAAAACCAGTCAAATGCCAATTATGTATTTACCTTTTGGCTCTGAAACTTTTTTAGCTGATGAAATAGTACCATATAATGCATTAACTTTTTACGGATCTATAGAAAAAACAATCATTCAAACTGGATTATTACCCGCAGGAATGTATTCATTTTGTGTTTCATTAGTAGATTTAAAAGGAAATATACTAACAAAGCAAGAAAGTTTCTGTAAACCAATGATAATTACAGACTATCTATTACCTGAACTAATTTACCCTATTGAAAATACAACAATTCTAGCACAAAATTTAGCTTCAACCATTTTTACTTGGTCTCCTATTGCACCTACTCCACCTGGAGATGAAGGCATAAAATATATTATTGCAATTAGTGAAGTTAAAAACAAGCAATCAGCCACAGCAGCTTTTGATGTAAACTACCCATTGGTTGAAGAAGAAATTATGGCCGGCACACAATTTAACTGGCCTACCGATATTGTTGCTCCTGATGAAGACACTCAATATGTATGGAGTATAAAACCAGTAACTTATAACGATAACCCATACAAATCTGGAAATAACAGCTTTGTTAAAATAGGAACTTTTAATGTTAAAGGTTTAAATGATGGCTCTGAAAATAATGGTACTCCTACCACAAAATCTTCAGATGTATTTAATTGTGCAATTAATCCTCTCGACTTAAAAAAGTATCTATTTTTTGTAGATACTGGTAATAGCGACATTGTAGATTTACACGGTATTTCTGCAGTCCAAAATAATTTTTGGCTTCTTGTTGCCGGCACTATTAACCCAGCAGAATACCAACTAACTACTTATATCGATTGGGGTTGTACACATACTATGGATGTTACACCATATAACACACCTAATAAAACTCATAATTATAATAATTTTGGAGACAATAGCACTACTCCTTCAACTGGAGTAACCGTTAAAATGGAGTTACGCTCCCTAACTACAGGCCAATCTTGTAAAACTGAAGTCTTACTAAGTTTTAAAGAGAAAGCTGAAAACCAAGAAAACGACCGAGATAATGATATAAGCTGTAATATGTCAGACAACGATTTTATCTCTCCGTTAGTTTTTAGAACAGGATCTAACGAAGACGCCTCAGTAGATATCTACAATATTGATACTATGGCAGAAAATTATATGGCACATATAGGCATTACAGACCCTGAAAATTATACTTCTTACATAGAAATAGATTGGGGTTACGAAACAACTACAGATGAAGTTAGCAGGTTTGGAGAATCATTTAATTATAGCAATGTTTATTTAATGGGAAATAATGAAATCCCTTCTGAAATCTGTCTTAGATTAATAATAAGAAGCAACGATTCCAAAGATATTATTTGTGAAAAAACTGTATGTATCCCTTATCCAAGTGATATACAAGAACATTTAAAAGCCAACTGGCCGTCAGAATATCATGAACTAACTCAAAACTGTGAAAATTTTGATGAAGAGGCTCTTAAAAATATTTTAACTTTTTTACCTCAATCAGAAGAAAAACCGAGTCTAATTCAAATAGCTGGTTTTAATGTTATGAGTATGACATATATGTCACAACTTTTAGACGGAATAGATCCAACGCAATTTACTTTATTTATAAGTGTAGATTGGGGCTGTATTCACTCTGTTAATCAATACGATGGTACGGATACAGAAATCGACCATGATTATGGAAACCATACTATAGCCGAAATATTAGGCAATCCAACTGAAGTTTGTATTACCTTAGAACTTATAAATGCTAAAACAACAGAAGTTGTTTGTATAAACACTGTCTGTAAAGAATTACCACAATGGTTGATTGACAGTTTTGATGATATTGAAATATTAGTCGATGAAACAGACAATAATAACGGAAATGACGTAACTGATAACGATAATGAAGATAACGAAGATACAGATGGTATTGCCGATGGTGACAATGATGGCGATAATGATGGTGATTGCGCTTGTACAGATGAAGAAGTAATTGAGCCAGAACTAAATATTTTTCAAACAGAACCAGAAGACAACCCAAGAAATTTAACCTTAGCAGGTGTAATTGCTTACCGTGATTACTTATTAAATTGCAATGAAAATTACAGCTTAGAAACACACAGTATGGTTGTTACTTTAGACTGGGGAGGTGATTTCTCTGAAGAATCTATAGTAAATAGCGGCCCGTTTATTCACGAATATACTATTGAAAATGAAATTCCAACAGAAATTTGTGCAACTTTTACAATTGCCCCATTATTTCCAGAAGAAGGTGATGAAGAAGTAAGTTGTGTTACTGTTAAATGCATCCCTGTTTCTCCAGAATTATTAGCTCTAAACATTGGTATTGGTGAAGGAGATCTTACATTAGGCGAAAGTATCTTTGCTGGCGAACACGTAAATGGTCAAGGAGAATTTGAAATTATTACTACCACTTTAGAAGGTGCTGCTCCTGGTCCTTATTCAGGAACCGGAACAGTGTATATAGATTGGATAAAATCTGATATGACCGTTGAATTTACAGACATCACTATTGATAATGACAATAATCTTGTTACTGGCTTTATAACAGCTCAAATACATGATACTGCCCCTACCTACCCTGTAGCCTGGTTAATTGGTATGGGTGGCGGACTTACATTTAACCACCAACATGCAGAAGATATTATGGATTGGATTGATGCAAACACTGCACAAGAAATAGATTATGATCCTGCCACAGGTGCAATTATGCCCGTTAAAGTTCCTCTAGGATTAAATTTTCCAAGTGGAGACCAATTAGCAATTACAGAAATGGTGTTTAGAGCAGACAAATCTGAATTTAACCTAGTGGCTGCAAAAACAACTCCACCAGATTGGGGAGATATCCAATTAATAGGATTTAAAGCTTTAAATATTGAATTTCATCCAGATTCTCCTGAGTTTCCACCTGAAAGAATGGAACTTTTAGAAGACATCACTATTGGAAATATCAACGAAAAAATAACCTTTACATTTAAAGCTCCAACAATAGACAATCCTGGATGTTATATTGAATGGGATGAATTCGGATTCTCAAACTATGGAGTAGAATTAGATGCTAACTTTACACGTGAATGGTTAATACCGCTACCTGATGATGGAACCTCAAAAGCAAAAGCCAATTTAATAGCTACTGGTAGTGCTTGGGGTGATTTAATACTAATTGGAAATTTAGAAGAGTCCGTTATTTCAAGTACAATTCCAGATCCAAATTCTGGAGTTCCCACAGATTCTGGCGCACACGATTTTATAATCTTAGCCGATAATATTTCATATGATTGGTCAGATTTAGCAAATGCTCCTGCAATTGAATTTCCTACAATATATACTGGTGAAACTACCAACCTATTTAGAGGTTTTCATATGGAAGAATTAACCTTAAAATTCTCTCCAAATAAAATGAACACCCCTGGAGGAGATCCTATTGAAATTAGTATTAATGATATGATTATTGATGATACAGGAATTACCTTAGAGTCTGAAATTGAAAACTTAGTTGTTTTTGGTAACGCAGAAGTTGGAGATATGGCTGCAAGTATTGATCGTATTTACTTAGAAATTTTATCTAGTAGCTTTGTTGAAGCTGGTGTTGAAGGACGCATTGCCATTCCTGTTAGTGAAGGAAATAGTCTAGACGATTCTCTAGCTTATACTGCACTTTTTAATGTACCTTTAAATCCTGCAGAAAATAAAAACTTTCAAATTACATTAACACCTGATCAGCCAATAAATGCCGATTTATTGAAAGGGACAATGAATTTAGATGAAACCTCTAACCTTTCTGGTTATTTTGATAAAGACAAAAAAACATTCACTATGGAACTAAATGGTGATTTTACTTGGGAAGATGCAGAAATAGGACCTGTAAATCAAATTAATATCGAAATTGGTTTTGAAGGCGTAGGTTTTGATTACGATTCAAGTTTAGCAAGTAACAAATTAGCCTTTGATTCTGGTAACTGGTCGTTTGCAAGCCCACAAAAGAAAATGGCAAATTTCCCAGTAACAATTGAAGAGATTGAATACAATGAAATGACTACTTCGGGAAATCAACTACTACATGGAAAACTAAACTTTGATGTTATTTTCAATCTTTCAGACAAAATTGGAGGAATGACAACATTAGGAGCAGAAGTTGCCATAAATGATGAATCTGGCAGTGGAGGAAAGAAATTTGAACCTGAATTTATTGGCGGTATTATTGATTCTATTGCTATTAGTGCTGACATGGCTGCAGTAAAAATAAATGGAGCCATTGGATTTAGAAATGACGACCCTGTTTTTGGTGACGGATTTATTGGTACTTTAAGTGCCGAATTTAAAGGGCCTGGAATTAAAGTTGGCGCCCTTGCTGAATTTGGAAACACTACATACTTACATTCATCAAGGTATAGATACTGGAGAGTAGAAGCAGAAGCTACATTCCCTGCCCCAGGAATCACATTTTTACCTGGAATGGCTTTCCGTGGTTTTGGTGGAGGCGCATTTAAAAATATGGAAGCTACCTTATCTGGATCTACCTACACGTTTACTCCAAAGTATTCTTCATTAGGTTTTAGAGCAAAAGCAGTATTAGCAACCACACCAAAAGAAGAAACTTTTAATGCCGATGTTGGCTTACTTGGAACATTTTCTGGTAGCGGAGGTATGACGTATATTGGTTTTACTGGAGATTTTTATGTAGGAGCAAGTTTTGCTACAAGGAATAAAGCTAAAATAGATGGTTCGGTTACTGTTGATTACGATTTCCCTCAAAAACACTTTAATTTAAGTGCAAACGTAAATG